>CAZDOX010000175.1:0-2628 GCA_964507155.1 uncultured Lachnospiraceae bacterium | reverse complement strand
GTCGCAGCGCGCCGATGTTCACCGCCGTGCTTCCGACTTGATTTTCCTGCACATAGGTCAACGGGCGATGATCCCCATAGCATGCGCACATCATATCAAACCAAATATGCGCGATATCCTCCACACATTGCAAATAGGATGCAATCACGTGTTGCACCGAAAGGCGAGAGGCTTCTTGCAGCGCCAAAATCGCGCTGGTGTTGTTTGCCTGCGCGGAACCGAGCGCAGTTTCGGTTGCCCCCATCAATTCTTTGGTCGTAGCGATCGCATTCTCGATCAACGCCATATAGCCGTCTTGCAATTGACCGACGCCCACGACCTGCACCGCGTCGGACAAATTTCCTCCGACGGCGGCAATCGCCTCGCCCGGTTCTCCGTTCCATTCCGGGATCCTGCTCTTATCGTATACTACTTTGGAAAATGCCGTATCTCCCATATGCTTCATCACCATGGCATAGGCTCGGTTGATATACCGCTGATTGGGAATCATTCCGCTCACCGGGGAAGCACCGTGAAAGCTGTTTCTGCGCGGAATCCAGTTAAAATAAGCCACGGGATACAGTCGCTGCGCCGTTCTGACGCGTCGAATCACCACGTCCGCGGTCGATCGTTCAAACCACACCACGCCGTCTTGTTTCCAAAATTTGGTCAGCACGGTCGCTTTGGCTTCCGCGTCTCCCTCCAATTCCGGAGACGATTGATACCGAGGTCGCGCCGCGTCCTCTTCGTCCGCTCGAATTTTCCGACAAAGTTCCGCGCTAAGGCCGGCTGCCTTGGCTTCTCGCCGCAGCTGCGCCACGCTTTGCCGTCCGGAGAGAATCAAGTATTCTTGGCTTTGAATGTCCGCACTGTTCATATCGGCGGCAAACAATCGCGTATTGTTCCAGTTGACCGTGCGTATTTCTCCGCCATAGGGACCCACGCCCTTTCCCTTGGGATCCCAGTAACAGTACGCGACACCGTCTCCCGTAATCGCCGCGTCCAGCAGCAATCGATAGCTGACCTTATCCATATGGCAGCGCTCCCAGCGATAAGCCACGTGTCGATTCAGCACATCCAAACTGTCTCGCAAATCGATACTCGCCGTCTTTCCCAGACGAATGCTTTCATCCGTGTAGGTGATGTTCAAATTGCCGCCTCCCACCGCGCCGACCAGATAATCCGTCACACGTCGAACCACGTTGAATACGGGTTTCGGCAACAGCGCCGACTCGGATTCGCTCCATTGCTCTCCGCGATAAAAGTTTTCGTTGCGCCAGACCGTTTCTTCCAACCGCAGCTTTCGCTTCAACGCGAGACCGGCTTGATATTGCTCCCATGTTTTGGTTTTGAATATTCGACTCAAAGTTTATCCTCCCTTGTTATTTTGTCGCCGCAATCGCCACGGCGTGTATTTCCAGCGGACCGATACACTCACACGCAACGCGAATTTTAAGGTGTGCGCATCGTCCGCAATATAACGGAGCGACCGCCTCGCACGGCGTCTCACCCGTTGCCGTAACGATCATTTGCCCCATTCGTCCGCTCGGTAAGAGCGCTTGTACCCGCACCGTCTGACCGGTATCCGCACGGATGCACAGCATGGCGGCGTACGGGTGCAGGCGTTTTCCCTCATGAGCGATCGGCAGAAAATGAGAGGAATATTCGCAGGATATGGGACTTGCCGTACCCGAAACCGACTCATCGCACAGCGCCGCCGCGTCGCTTTGGAATATGGTCTTCCCGTGGCACAGAACTACCGCCCCATTCCACGATGCTACAAAAATTGGCGCCGCTTCGTCAAAATCAAACCGCGTCCATTCCCCAACCTCCAGCTGATATACCCAAACATCTCCCGCCACACTCGGATGATACACCCAAATTTCATCCTTTTCGGCGTGATAGAACAGTCTGCCGCCGCACAGCAAATCGGAGGGAATCATCCCCAAGATCGCCGCAGATACCGACGACGCATTACATTCGTCCAGCTCATCCGTATCGGATTTCCAAGCGTACAAATGTCCGTGGCAAAGACTAAACGGTTGATTCCGAACGGTCAGCGCGCCATCCGTACAAGAGCAGCCGATGGTGGAATTGACGGCGCGAAACGGATTTTGCAGATCCCTTGCGCCAAGCTTTGTCTCGTCGGTAGTCCAAGTTCCTTGCGAGGTCATCAGCAGAGTGCGATCGTCATGACGCGTCATGGCGTACACGCCGTGAACTCCGTCGCCTATCTCCATGCGACCGCTTTTCTGCAAATACAACATCGTCGCGTCCGGTTCCCATGTGCGGCAACGAACCCGATCGCTCGGCGCAATTTGCTCCGTCAAATAAACCACGCCGCATTCTTTTCCCCCGGCAAAGAGCATGACACTTCGATTCGCCTCACCCGGGCGAACGGCGCAGCGACAAGTGTAAAAATCTTGCCGAATTGCCGTCACCTCCTCGTCGGCCGGCAACGTCATGATCACGTCAATTTGCGTGTTCTCTCTGACCAGAGAAACCCAGCTGATGGCGTTTGATGAACTGTTCAGCGTATAATCCGTGGTCTCTTGCAATAACGTTCCGTTTTTGTACACTGCGTTAATCTCCTGCACTTGTATGTGCAGCGCCATGGAATAAGAACTGGAACTGGTCACATAGCGAATG
>CAZDOX010000174.1:0-2652 GCA_964507155.1 uncultured Lachnospiraceae bacterium | reverse complement strand
CATCGTGGGGCGCCGAAGTTTCCGCCCCCGCGCCCCCACCTCCTTGGCTGGGCGGTTGCCGGTAGAATGGGGATGGATTTTGCGCAATCTTCAGAGCAGCTATCCCTTTTTTATGAAAATTCTTGAAAAGGGGTGCGGGGGAAAAACTTCTTTTAAGAAGTTTTCTCCTGCCTCTTCCGCGTTTCGTCAAACACCAATCAGGATGAAGAACCAAAACATAGAAGAAAAACGGCGTTCTCCCGCTTTTGGCAGAGAAAACGTCGTTTTTGTGACAAGATCATGTCTTTGGGAACGCTGTCGGCGTGTTATTTGTGGGCGGCGCTTGCTTTTAGGTAGTCCGCCACTGCTGCGCGAATTTCGCCGTACATGTACAGCGATCCCAAACATAACGTCGGGATATGATCACGCTTTCCCGCGTCCATGGCGGCAAACACCGCGTCGCGAACGGTCGCATACCCGTGCGCCGCCACGCCGATTTGCAAAAAGGCTTGCGCGTATTGCTCCTCGTTCAAGGCGCGCGCGTTGTCCGGACGAACCGTATAGACGCGCATCGCGACACCGCCCATGCGTCGCACCATGTATGCGTAATCCTTATCTGCCATCACGCCGGTGATCAGCTGAATTTTTTGATCGCCGAAATAGGTTTTCACGCCGGCGAGCGCCGCGTCGATTCCCTCTGGGTTGTGACCTCCGTCGGAAATGAGCAGCGGATTCTCCGATAATCGCTCAAAGCGGCCGGGCCAGCGGACGTTTGCCAAGCCTTGGCGCACCGCCGTGTCCGGCAGGGAAATGCCCAAGTTTCGCAGCACGCGGACGATGGTCAGCACCGTTGCCGCGTTGATGGGTTGATACACGCCTGCCAGCGGAATGAAAAAATCCGTCTCGCCGTCAAAATCAAAAGTTGTACCTCCCGGCGCGTAGCGAATGTTGTGCAGCAACGACGGGTCGCTTTCCCAATACGGGGCGCCCAGCTGATCGGCGCGGCGGCGAATGACCTGCGCGCAAGCGTGGGGATCGACCGAGCATGCACCGTCGGTCCGACCGATCGGCGCGTGATTGCCGCCGAAAATCACCGGGCGCCCGAGTTTGATGATGCCTGCTTTTTCGGTGGCGATCTTCTCCGGCGTGTCGCCCAAAAACGCCACGTGATCCATGGCAATGCCCGTGATGATCGAGAGCAGAACGCTTTGCGGCGCAATGACGTTGGTAGAATCCAATCGTCCCCCCATGCCACATTCCAACACCACGTAGTCGCACCGATGACGGGCAAAATAGACAAACGCGATGGCGGTAATCAGTTCAAATTCGGTGGGGGCGTCCGCCATGCGATCGGCAAACGGTTTGACATAGGCAGTCAGCTCGGCAAGCTCTGTGTCGTCAATTTCAACGCCGTCGATGGCCATTCTTTCATTGAATCGGACGATATACGGGGAGGTAAACAATCCCGTTCGATAACCAGCCTCGTGCAAAACAGAGGCGGTCATCGCACTGGTGGAGCCTTTTCCGTTGGTGCCCGCCACGTGAATGAACGTGAGGTTGTTTTGCACGTTGCCCAAGGCCTCCATCAGCTGTGTGATGCGTTCCAAGCCGGGGCGGCTTCCTTTCCAGCTTACCGCATGGATATAGTCGAGTGCTTGTTCATACGTCATTTTGATCCCTCATGTCTCTTGTCCCGATGGATGATACGAGTTAATTCATGTTGAAAGGAAGAATTTCCAAACAGCAACATCATCAAATATCCCTCCGCCAGGCCAACCCCCAAGTATAGGGGAATCCGAATATAAAAAATTTGCGCAGGAGTGCCGTAATAGACCATCATTCCGATGGTTTTTACCAAGACGGAGCCGACGGCGTGCGACGCGAGGGTGGGGATCCAGACGCGCCACGTTCCCCACGGATGGGGGCAGCGGGGAAACGCAAGGCAGGAAAATAGTCCGGAAACGGCGCCGATCAGCGCCGCGCCAAGGGTAATCAGCGGGTTGATCGTATATCCGACCATCAAGCAACCCAGCAAATCCGCCACGACGCCGACCGCAACGCCGACCGCGGGGCCGAAAGATAATCCTGCCATCAAAATGGGCAAATTTTCAAAACTGATTCGCACCGAATCGCTCAAATTGATGGCCAAGTATTTGCCCAGCACAATAGAGAGTGCCGACAGCAGAGCAGCGCAGACCATCACGCGCAAGTTTCCGAACAGCGTGAAGCCGCCGCCCCGCAAGGGGGCCGATGGGGAATCGATTGGTTTGGATGAATACATAAAAAACCTCCTTTCCCGTGCAACATAGGGCAGGGAAAGAAGGTCCGCCGATGGCGAATCATTCTGGTGCCGTACGAAGCGGGATGCAGGACACGAACCGCAGCGCACGCGCTTTCGTCCCACCGACAACTCCCCGTCCGGCAAGCACTTAACGCCCGTATCCTTACTCTTCAAAATATGAAAACGATGCATCGTTTTCACTCAATATTATTATACCGCAATTTTTTATTTTGTCAAGAGTATTTTTTTAGGAAATTGGCATAGAAGTGGTATCTGCTTGAAAAAATTTGGTTTTTCATGATGAATGGTGTTTGACGAAACGCGAAAGAGGCAGGGGAAAACTTCTTAAAAGAAGTTTTTCCCCGCACCCCTTTTCAAGAATTTTTATAAAA
>CAZDOX010000173.1:0-2657 GCA_964507155.1 uncultured Lachnospiraceae bacterium | reverse complement strand
CAAAACCGCTTTTGACCGACAGCACACGCAAACGCAAAAAATTCAACCGCACCGCTTCTACGGATTCTCGTAGGAGCGGTTCTTTCTCGTGGGGATGTGGTACACCTCAATCTTTGAGCCATCCCGCCGCCGTGTGCTCGGAATTTTTTGTAAATAAAATGAATATTTATTCTTTTTCATGAATAAATTTAACTTTTTTCTGGAATAAATAACAAATCTGAGAAAAAGCATGAATTTTTTATCATTTTCTCTTGACAATTACGGAAAAATGAGGTATAATATTCGGGCAGTGAGCCGTATGTTACACGGCTGATTGCCGTGAATATTTTTTCATTTAGCAAAGGAGACCACGATGGCAACCGTTTTTATTGACGGCAGCGCCGGAACCACCGGTCTGCGAATCCGCGAGCGCCTGAACGCGCGACGAGATTTGACTATTTTGACTTTATCGGACGATTTACGTAAAAATATCGCAGCCAGATGCGAAATGATTGAGAGGGCAGATATTGCCTTTTTGTGTTTACCGGATGCCGCCGCCAAAGAAATTATCGCCGCCATCGGGAACAGCCAAACCACCATCATCGACACGTCCACCGCGCACCGGGTTCACCCGGATTGGGCATACGGTTTTCCCGAGCTGCACGGCAGGCGCGATCAAATCAAAAATTCCAAACGGATCGCCAATCCCGGGTGCCATGCCGGCGGATTTATCGCCTTGGTGGAACCGTTGATTCGCACCGGCGTTTTATCGCCGCACGTTGCGCTGACTTGCTTTTCCCTGACCGGCTACACGGGCGGCGGGAAGTCGATGATTGCCGCCTATGAGGATTCGACGCGCGACCCGCTGCTCTCGGCGCCAAGGCTGTACGGTTTGTCGCAAACGCACAAACATTTACCGGAAATGGCAGCCGTCACGGGATTGGAAACGCTTCCCGTGTTTTGCCCGATTGTTTCGTCCTTCCCCTGCGGAATGGAGGTCAATGTTCCGCTGTTTGCGCACCAAGTCGACGCGACTCCCGCCAAAATCGAAAAAATTTATCGAGAATATTACCGCAGCGGCACCGTCTTTGTCGCGAGCCGGCCGGATGAGGCGGGATTTATGTCTGCCGCCGCCATGGCAGGCTATGACGACATGCAAATCAGTGTAAGCGGAAACGAAGAACGCATGGTGCTGACCGCACGCTTTGACAATCTGGGCAAGGGCGCGTCCGGCGCAGCCATTCAAAATATGAACATTTGTCTTGGAATGAATGAAACCGAAGGGTTGAATTTGTCCCATAACCGTGACTAAAGAAAAAAAGATAAAAGATAAAAGAAAAAAGAAAAACGCGAGGAGATTACTCATGCAAGCTAAAATGAAACCCATTGCCGGCGGGGTCTGCGCCGCCAAAGGATATACAGCAAACGGAATTTTTTGCGGAATACGGAAGAATCGGTCGAAAAACGACCTATCTTTGATCGTCAGCTCCGTTCCGGCTGCCGCCGCCGCCGTTTATACAACCAATTTGGTGAAAGGAGCTCCGCTGACGGTGACCAAATCTCACCTGACCGACGGGGTGGCAAGAGCCGTTCTTTGTAACAGCGGAAACGCAAACACCTGCAACGCAAACGGCGTGGAAATCGCCGAGACCATGTGCACCTTGGTAGCGAACGCGCTGGACATTTCCGCGCAGGATGTGGTCGTCGCGTCGACCGGCGTGATCGGTCAGCCGCTGCCGATAGAACCGATCCAAAACGGGATTCCCGCGCTGATCGCGGGGTTGAGCGAAGACGGTTCGGACGCCGCCGCACGGGGAATTATGACCACCGATACCGCAAAAAAAGAAATCGCGCTTGAGTTCACACTGGGCGGGAAAAGTTGCCATCTGGGCGGCATTGCCAAGGGTTCCGGCATGATTCACCCCAACATGGCAACTATGTTGGTCTTTATCACCACCGACGTCGCCATTACATCCTCCCTGCTGCAGCAAGCGCTCTCCGGCGATGTTGCCGAAACATTCAATATGGTCAGCGTGGACGGCGATACGTCCACCAACGACATGGTCACCGTTCTTGCCAACGGATTGGCAGGCAACCCGATCATCGATCAAGAGGGCGATGATTATGCGACATTTATGCAGGCACTGAACACCGTCACCGTCGCTCTTTGTCGAATGATTGCCGCAGACGGCGAGGGGGCAACCAAATTGCTGGAATGTTGCGTGAGCGGCGCTTCGGATCTGTCAACGGCGAAAACGGTGGCAAAAAGCGTCATATGCTCCAGCTTGGTCAAGGCGGCAATGTTCGGCTCGGACGCAAACTGGGGGCGCGTGTTGTGCGCGATTGGGTACAGCGGCGCCAAGGTAGACGTAACGGCGGTGGACGTTTCGTTCCGCAGCGCGGCGGGCGTGGTCGACGTATGCCGCCACGGTGCCGGGATTCCGTTTTCGGAGGAATTGGCAAAAACCGTACTCAGCGAGTCGGAAATCAACATTGACATCGCGCTGAACAGCGGGAACGCCGGCGCGGTCGCTTGGGGTTGCGACTTAACCTACGATTATGTAAAAATTAACGGCGATTATCGGACGTAAAATGAAAGGAATGGGCATAACATGTTATCCGGATTTTCCAACGCGCAACGCGCCGAAGTGCTGACGCAGGCGTTGCCTTACATCAAA
>CAZDOX010000172.1:0-2659 GCA_964507155.1 uncultured Lachnospiraceae bacterium | reverse complement strand
ATTGTGTGTTGTCTCCGGACGAACGTGGCGCAAAACTGAACGACACCTTGCGGCAACACGCCGCCCCGGCAGACCGCTTTGCAAGCGATCCGATTTATCTCACCGGAGACGGTGCCGAAATCGGGCGGCAAGCGCCCGGCATGCCGCAAGATCGGCTGCGTCTGCCGCCTCGCGCGCTGCAAAACCAAGACGCATACGATATTGCCCAGCTGGCAAGAGAAGCGCACGCCGCCGGTCTTTCCTGCTCGGACCGTGAGCTGTCCGCCGTTTACCTGCGTCCGTGTCAAGCCGAGAGAGAAAGAAACGAACGGTTGCAAAATAAAACCAAGGTTTGACATTGGTAAACGATTGACGAGAGCATAATCGTGCAAACAAACATAAAACCATAAAATAAAACAAAACGGAAAAAAGAAAGGATATTATGATTATGACCACGAACAACAACCAAAACACCACCATTGTCGTCGGCTGCGACCACGCTGCCTGCGATTTGAAAGGCAAAGTCATCGCACACCTGAAAGAGCTGGGGTATTCCGTCTTGGACGTCGGCACCTACACCTTTGATTCGTGCAACTACCCGGACTACGCGCACGCGGCATGCGAGAAAATTCAATCCGGCGAAGCGGCGCTGGGAATTTTAATCTGCGGAACCGGCATCGGCATGTCCATTGTCGCCAACAAACACCGCGGGATTCGCGCTGCCGTCTGTTCCGATACGTTCAGCGCTGCCATGACGCGCATGCACAACGACGCCAATGTTCTGTGCTTCGGCGCACGCGTGGTGGGCGAGGGACTTGCCATGGAATTGGTAGACGCTTATCTTCAAGCGGAATATATGGGCGGAAAACACCAAGCACGCGTGGATATGATTACCGCCATAGAGCAAAGCGAAGCAAACAAATCTTAAGCGCTTCTATGTCTGTTACGGCAGCGCTACGCAGATTCTAAACCGACATTTTATTTTGTGAACCGCAATTTGTGAAAAATCAAAATTGGGAATCGGAGGTTAAAATTAAAAATCAAATATGGCTCAACCCGGTGAAAGAAATGATAAAAATATTGAAATTCTCCACCCGATTCAAGGGGGACTTTCCCCGCGCCGTTATACAACGGCAATTGTGGCAGCTGCCGGCAACTCGACGCGTATGCAGTTGCCCTCCTCTGCTTCCAAGCAATTGTTGTCCCTTGACGGCATCCCGGTTTTGGCTCATACCTTGCTTGCATACGAAAACGCCTCCACCATTCATGACATCATTTTAGTGGGTAAAGTCGAAAATTTTCCGGATTACCGCGCCATCGCCGCCAAATATCACATTTCCAAGCTGCGCGTTTTATGCGAAGGCGGAAAAACTCGCCAAGAATCCGTGCTCCTTGGCATCAAGCATGTCCCCAAAAAGGTCAAGTATGTCGCCATCGCCGACGGGGCGCGTTGTCTCACAACGCCGCAGCAAATTGAAGCGGTCTGCCGCAGTGCCTATCGAACGGGCGCTGCCAGCGCCGCTACCAAAGCCACCGACACCGTCAAACTTGCCGACATGTCGGGATTTGCCTATCAAACCCAAGACCGAGAAACGGTTTGGCTGGCGCAAACGCCGCAGGTTTTTTCTTACTTGCTTTATCACGCAGCTGCTTATTATGCCGTCGATCAGGAATTTATCGCCACCGACGACAACTCGATCGTAGAGTTTATCGGGCGCAAAGTAAAAATGATTGAGTGCGGGCGAGAAAATATGAAAATCACCACTCCGATCGACGTTTGCATTGCCGAAGCGATTCTTCAAAGCAGAAAAGCAGCGCCAATAAACGACAAAGACGAATGACGAAAGTCAAAAAGGCGAAAAAGGAGATTAAAGATCCAATGGAACAAGACAAGGCACCGAAAAAGCATCAACCGGAACCATATCCGATTCGCATCGGCCATGGATACGACGTTCATCGTTTGGTATGTGGCAGGCAGCTGATCTTAGGCGGCGTGAACGTTCCTCACACAACCGGCCTGCTCGGTCATTCCGACGCGGACGTGCTGACACACGCTATTGCCGATGCGTTGCTTGGCGCTGCTGCGCTCGGTGATATCGGAAAACATTTTCCCGACACCGATCCACGCTATCAGGGCGCCGACAGTTTGCTTTTGCTGACCCGGGTAACCGATCTTCTCCGTAAAGCCGGATATCAAATCGGCAACGTGGACGCGACCATTCTTGCCCAACAGCCGAAACTTGCGCCGCATATTCCCGCCATGCGACGTCATTTGGCGCAAGCGATGGGCATATCGGAAGATTCCGTCAGCGTAAAAGCCACCACGGAGGAAGGTCTTGGTTTTACCGGTGCGCAGCAAGGCATTGCCGCCCATGCGGTTTGTCTCATTGTGCGGACTGTCGATTAACGAAGTTTTTTCCCTCTTTGTTCCCGCAGATCCCAAGCGGCGACGACTTCTTTCATTTAGGCTTTAAAACGCTGCCCGCTGTCGTCGCCGCCACCAAACCCGTTGCGGCATGGATTTCCCGCTTCTCACGATCGCACGCTCACGTCTTGCTCTTGATACAACCGCCGCTTGGTTTTGGGAGTTTTCTTTGCAACAAGATTTCTTGTTACACGCCAGTATATGCGCCACCTTGCGCCACGTTCCTTTTTTCGACGCCATTCGCAATATTTTTCA
>CAZDOX010000171.1:0-2676 GCA_964507155.1 uncultured Lachnospiraceae bacterium | reverse complement strand
GGTCAAACCGGCTTGAATCTTGCCATGCAGCTGGAAAAAAAGGGCGTGTTGAAAGAGTGTCACGTGGAATTGCTCGGGACTTCCAGCCGCTCCATCGAACGGGCGGAAGACCGCGAGTTGTTTAAAGAGCTTTGCCAATCCATCGGCGAACCCGTCATTCCTTCCGAAATTACGTATGACCTGGAAGAGGCTAAGGCGGCGGCTTTGCGCATCGGCTACCCGGTCGTTTTGCGCCCGGCGTTCACCTTGGGAGGAACCGGCGGCGGCTTTGCGTATAACGAAGAAGATCTGGTGGAGATCGGTACGAATGCGTTTAAATTGTCCCCGGTTCATCAAGTTCTGATCGAAAAATCGGTAAAAGGTTACAAAGAAATCGAATTTGAAGTGATGCGAGACGGCAAAGACCACGCCATCACAATCTGCGGTATGGAAAACATCGACCCTGTCGGCGTACATACCGGAGACAGCTTGGTGGTAGCGCCGATTATGACGCTTTCTCCGGCAGACTTGAAAATGCTGAACGATTCCGCCATTAAGATTATTCGGGAACTGAAAATTGAGGGCGGTTGTAACGTTCAATTCGCGTTGAATCCGTATTCCAGTGAATATTTCCTGATTGAAGTCAATCCTCGCGTGTCTCGTTCGTCCGCACTGGCTTCCAAAGCGTCCGGCTATCCGATCGCGCGTGTTACCGCCAAAATCGCGGTGGGCATGGCGCTGGAAGATATCCCTCTGGCGAATACCAATGCGTCGTTTGAACCGAGCTTGGATTATGTCGTAGCCAAGCTGCCCAGATTCCCGTTCGATAAATTTGCGACGGCTTCCAATACGCTCGGTACGCAGATGAAAGCGACGGGCGAGGTGATGGGAATCGGCTCTAACTTGGAGGAGTGTTTGCTTAAATCGGTTCGCTCGTTGGAAATCGGCGCGTGCCACTTCCACCTGCCTAAGTTTGATCACATGGAAACCGATCAAATTGTCGAATATTTGCACGAATTTCGCGACGACACCATTTTTGCGGTGGCTGAATTGCTTCGCCGTCGGATGAGTGTGGATCGGCTGCACCAAATTACGCAGATTACCCCCTATTTCTTGGAAGCGGTGGAGCATATTGTGGAGATGGAGCGGAAAGTTGCGTCCGCCGTTGGCGATCTTGATACGTTGCTTGCAGCCAAGAAAATGGGATTTGGCGATAAGTTTATTGCAAAACTGTGGGGCATGCGTGAGATCGATGTATACCAACTTCGCTGCGTACATCAAATGTACCCCATCTACCGCATGGTGGACACCTGCCATACAGGTGCTTATATTCCTTACTTTTATTCCAGCTATACGGGAGTTAACGAGTCGCACAATTCCGGCAGAGAAAAAATCTTGGTTCTCGGTTCCGGTCCGATTCGCATAGGGCAGGGCGTCGAATTTGACTATTCGACGGTTCATGCGGTGGAAACCATTAAAAAGAGCGGCTACGAGGCCATTATCATCAACAATAACCCGGAAACGGTGTCGACGGACTATACTTGCTCGGATAAATTGTACTTTGAACCCTTGTGCATCGAAGATGTGATGAATATCATTCACTTGGAAAAGCCGCTTGGCGTCATCGCGTCGCTTGGCGGACAGACTGCCATCAATCTTGCAGCCGCGCTGGAGGAAAGAGGCGTTCGCTTGATCGGAACGGATTGTGCGGCGATTGAAAAAGCCGAAAACAGAGATTCGTTTGAAAAAGTGATGAACGAACTGCAAATTCCTCAACCGACGGGGCGTGCCGTCACCAAGATTGAAGACGGTATTCTTGCAGCAGCCGAAATCGGATATCCTGTTTTGGTTCGCCCTTCGTTTGTCTTGGGCGGACGCGCGATGCAAATTGTTGCGGATGAAGCTCAGCTGCGCCGCTATCTGCGTACTGCCGTGGAAATTGATGAAGATAAGCCGGTTTTGGTCGACAAGTATATCGTCGGAAAAGAAGTTGAGGTCGACGCCATTTGCGACGGGAAAGAAGTTTTTGTTCCCGGAATTATGGAGTTGGTCGAACGAACCGGAATCCACAGCGGCGACTCGATCAGCGTCTTCCCGAGTTTCAGCATTTCGGAGCGTGTGAAACAAGTCATTTTGCAATATACCGAGAAACTGGGCCTTGGAATCGGCATTGTCGGTTTGTTTAATATCCAGTTTATCGTCGATCCGGAAGAAAAAGTTTACGTGATTGAAGTGAATCCTCGTTCTTCCCGCACCGTGCCGTTCTTGTCCAAATCCACCGGCTACAGTTTGGCGGACATTGCAACGCGCGTGATGTTGGGACATTCCTTGCGCGAACAAGGGGTGTTTGATATGCAACCGCGGAAAAAACAGCGCTGGTATGTCAAAGTTCCTGCTTTCTCGTTCATGAAGCTGCGCGGGATGGATGCCTATCTTTCGCCGGAAATGAAATCGACGGGAGAGGCCATCGGATACGATGACAGCCTGACAAGAGCTTTGTATAAAGCGCTGCAGGCGTCCGGCATGAACGTGGTCAATTACGGTACCGTGATGGTTACCATTGCCGATAAAGATAAACCGGAGGCTTTGCCTCTCATTCGCCGTTTCTATAATATGGGCTTTAACATCCAAGCTACGGAGGGAACAGCCAGATTCTTGAAAGAAAACGGAATTCGCACGCACGCCGTCGGTAAAATC
>CAZDOX010000170.1:1129-2714 GCA_964507155.1 uncultured Lachnospiraceae bacterium | reverse complement strand
AGCTTTACCGGCACAGAACCGGAGTATGCGCTGGAGGTTTGTAACGCAGTGCTTGATGTGCTGCAACCGTCTGAAGACAATCGCGTGATCATCAATCTTCCCGTGACCGTGGAGATGAGCCTGCCGCACGTGTATGCACAGCAGGTAGAGTATATGCACAAAAATTTGAAATATCGAGAGTATGTGACCATCAGCGTCCATCCGCACAACGATCGCGGAACGGGGGTGGCGGATACCGAACTGGCGCTGCTTGCCGGCGCGGATCGCGTCGAGGGAACGCTCTTCGGGAACGGAGAACGAACGGGAAATGTCGATGTCATTACGCTTGCCATGAATATGCTTTCGCACGGTGTGGATCCCAAGCTGGACTTTTCCGATATGAATACGCTGGTGGATGTCTATGAGTCGTGTACCCGCATGCATGTGTATGAACGGTCTCCCTATGCCGGCGCTTTGGTGTTTGCCGCGTTCTCGGGAAGCCATCAAGACGCAATTGCCAAAGGCATGCACTGGAGAGAAGATCATCAATTGCACCGCTGGACGGTTCCGTATATCCCCATTGATCCCAAGGATATCGGCAGAACTTACGACGCTGATGTCATTCGCGTCAATTCTCAAAGCGGCAAGGGCGGCATTGCTTACCTGCTGGAGCAGACCTACGGTTACGTGCTTCCGCCTGCTATGCGAGAACACTTGAGTTACGTATGCAAAGGTGTTTCCGATCGCGAACACCGAGAACTGAAAGTGTCGGATGTGTTGGATATTTTCAAACAAGAGTATTTCGAATGTAAACGCCCGATTCGTCTGCTGGATGTGCAATTTACGCAGCACGGCGAAGAAGTGGAAGCCGATGTGACGTTCTATGATGAAGTCAGCGAGGATCAGGGGACGATTCACACTTTCGGAAACGGCTCGCTTGACGCGGTGAATAACGCTCTTTGCGTGTTTACGGGAGATCGTGATTTCCACCTGGCGGTTTACACAGAGCATAGTTTGCAAAACAGCGGTGCCGGTTCGACTGCGGCTGCTTACATCGGATTGGAGTGGCCGGACGGTACCAAGAGCTGGGGTGCCGATACGAACAACGATATTATTCGTGCCGGAGCCGAAGCGCTGGTTTGCGCTTATAATAACAAAAATAAGCATTGATGGGAGGATATGTCGATGGGAATGACCATGACGCAGAAAATTCTTGCCGCGCATGCGGGATTGGATACCGTTGTTGCCGGGCAGCTGATTAACGCCAAGTTGGATTTGGTACTTGGCAATGATATTACCACGCCGGTCGCGGTCAATGAATTCAAAAAAGCGGGGTTTGATCACGTATTCGATCGGGAGCGCGTGGCCATTGTGTTGGACCATTTTGTTCCCAATAAAGATATTAAAGCGGCTGAGCAATCGAAGCAATGCCGAGAGTTTGCATGCGAACATTGTGTGTCTCATTTTTACGACGTGGGAAAAATGGGGATTGAGCACGCGCTTTTGCCGGAGCAGGGAGTAGTCACTGCCGGAGATTGTATCATCGGCGCGGACAGCCATACGTGTACTTATGGCGCGCTGGGGGCATTTTCTACCGGTGTCGGTT
>CAZDOX010000170.1:0-1119 GCA_964507155.1 uncultured Lachnospiraceae bacterium | reverse complement strand
GTTCGACCGATATGGCGGCGGGCATGGCAACCGGAATGGCTTGGTTTAAAGTCCCTGCTGCCATTCGCTTTCATTTGAGCGGTAAGTTGCCGGCCAATTGCAGCGGAAAAGATGTCATTTTGACCATCATCGGTATGATTGGCGTAGACGGCGCACTGTATCGCAGCATGGAGTTTACGGGAGACGGCGTGGCAACGCTCTCCATGGATGATCGGCTTTGTATTTGCAATATGGCGATTGAAGCCGGCGCCAAAAACGGAATTTTCCCCGTTGACGACGTGACGCGCGCCTATATGCGCGATCGATGTGAAAGAACGCCGGTGGAATATGCCGCCGATGATGATGCTGTGTACGAAAAGGTCGTGGAGCTGGATCTTTCTTCGATCGTCCCCACGGTAGCCTGCCCCCATTTGCCGGAAAATACCCGCCCGGCATCCGAATTGTCGCAGGTTAAAATCGATCAAGTTGTGATCGGTTCGTGCACCAACGGCAGAATGGAAGACATGGAAACGGCATACCGGCTGTTGCGCGGCAAAAAAATTGCCGACGGGGTTCGTTGCATTATCATTCCGGGAACCATGCAGATTTACCGTGATTGTGTGGAAAAAGGGTACATTACCGCTTTTATCGACGCGGGAGCGGTGGTTTCCACGCCGACGTGCGGTCCGTGCCTTGGCGGCTATATGGGAATTTTGGCTGCGGGTGAGCGCTGCGTGGCAACGACCAACCGAAATTTTGTCGGTCGCATGGGACATGTGAACAGTGAAGTTTATCTGGCAAGTCCCGCAACGGCGGCAGCCAGCGCCCTGACCGGTTATATCACCAATCCGGAGTTGTGAAAAAATCTGAAAACAAATCGTTTTCCGAAAAAATGTGCATAACATCCGAAATAAGTAATTCGAAGCAGAAAGGATTGGATAAATATGAAAATGAATACGCAAGGACATGTGTTTAAATATCCGGACAACGTCGATACCGACGTGATTATTCCCGCCCGCTATCTTAATACTTCCGACGCCAAAGAGCTTGCCCTCCACTGCATGGAGGATATCGACAAAGAATACGTGTCCCGTGTGCAACCGGGGGACGTGATGGTTGCCGGTTGGAATTTTGGGTGCG
>CAZDOX010000169.1:327-2740 GCA_964507155.1 uncultured Lachnospiraceae bacterium | reverse complement strand
CAACGCCCTGACGATCTTGCACCATGTCTTTCAAACCGACGGAGCCGACGATTTCACGCATGTTACCTTCCAGCACCTGCGTGACCAGCGTGACCATTTCGGCGCGGGTCTTTCCGAGCAGCGCTTCGGCAGCACGTTTGAGCAGTTCGGGATCGGACGAAATTTTGACGTTGGCGACGCCGTCTACCGAGACGTTGATAAACTCGTTGGTGGGAACCGCTTCGGTGGTTTTTACGTCCACCTGCATGACGCCCAGCGACAGTTTATCCACCCGCTCGAAGAACGGAATGCGCCATCCGGCTTTACCGATTAAAATTCGCTTTTTTCCCAGACCGGAAATGATGTAGGCCGTGTCGGGCGGCGCTTTGAGATAGCCGAGCGCAACCAGCAGAACCAGTACGGCAGCGGCAGCCAAGACAATGAGCATAGTGGGTTGTGGCATGATAAAATCCTCCCTAAAATGTGTAGATTTTTTGACTTGGCACAGCGCTGTTTTATCACCTTACCGTTTTGCCGCGGTAACGAGATCTTGTTGTCGCACAGCCAAGTCGTTGGCAAAAGCAAACGAGACAATTGTCATTTCGTTTTACAATTATATTATACAATCATTTGATCGTTTTGTCAAGTGCTTGGAATAAACTTCGTAGACATATTTATGATTTTTCTCGGTACGAATAAAAAATTATATTAATTGCACAAAATGGGATTTTCTTGTTTTATGCTTGCGCCGATGCCTTTTCCTGCAATCGTTTAGCCATCCATTCCAATGCGCATTTTTTTAAGCGAAAGGCGCTGCTGCGGGAAATATCCATCGCTTCCGCCGCCGCTTCGATGGTGTAGCCGAGAATGTAGTGGTAGTGCAGCAATATTTTTTCTCGATACGAGGGCAATTCATCCAGCGCATGCAAGATTTCTTGTGCTCGCGCGCGCCAGTGCGCCGCTTGGCGGGATCGTTCTTCTTGCGTGGCGGAGAAGCGAACTCCGGGCAAGCCGGATCGATCGCTTTGTTCGGCTTCGTACAAGGTGAGCAGATCGGTAGCCCTTTGATAATCTTCCAAAAATGCGCGAGCGCGGCGAACGGCCGACGGTTCGCACAAGCGTTCCTCTTGTGAAATTCGCGATTGTTGACTCATCGGTTGATTCCTTTCTTTCCTTATTTTGTATCAATGCGAAATTCTCAAAACGCGACCGCACTGTGTTCGCTCGAACGGTACGTCGCGTGTATTAAGCATAAATTATCGGTAACTGCGGGAGAATTTCGCGCCGCGAAATTCTCAAAACGCGGCTACGCTTTGTTTGCACAAATGTTATGCCGCGTATATTATAGCATAAGGAAAATGACTTGTCAATGCAACCCCGATTCCCGTTCGGTGTCAATATGTGCCCGCTTGCATTACCGTATACAGCAAAGATCTTTGATAATTTCGCCTGCCATAATCAATCCCATGACCGATGGAACGAAAGATACACTTCCCGGCACCCGTTTTGCGCCGTCGGCAGGCAGCAGATCGGGGGAGGGGGAGATGGGAGGCTCTTTGGAATACACGACTTTGGTATGAAAGATGCCGCGCTTTCGCAGCTCGACACGCATGACTTTCGCCAGCGGGCAGACCGACGTTTGCGAAAGATCTGCCACTTCAAAGCGCGTGGGATCCAGCTTGTTTCCCGCGCCCATGGCGCTGATGATGGGGACGTTCGCTTGCGCAGCGCGCATGACCAGATCGATTTTGGCTTTTACGGTGTCAATGGCGTCGGCAATATAGTCGTATGCCGAAAGATCAAAAAGGTCCGCACATTCCGGCAAATAGAAGCAGTCGTGCAACGTGACGCGGCACGCAGGGTTGATGTCGCGGATTCTTTGCGCCATGGCGTCGACTTTTCGCTGACCGATCGTCGAAGTGAGAGCAATGGTTTGACGGTTTAAGTTGGAGCGTGCGACCGTATCGTGATCGACCAAATCCAAAGCGCCGACGCCGGCGCGCGCCAACGCTTCGCACAAATGACCGCCCACTCCGCCAAGTCCGACGACCAGCACGCGTGCCTGCTGCAAGCGAGCGACGCCTTGGCTTCCCAGCATGGCTTCGGTTCGGATAAACGGTTCGCGATCGAAAGAGGACAGCTCCTCTTCTCGCGTGAAATTGATTTGATTTGACATGGCAACCTCCTGTTATTGGCAAATATTGATCCGAGCGGTTGTCGCGGAAGGGATCTCGCTATTATACCATATTGTTTTGGAATGTAAAGCTTTAGTTTTAACGGAGTACTACGAGAGAATTTCGCTTTGCGAAATTCTCAAAACGCGGCTGCGCTTTGTTTGCGCAAATGTTACGCCGCGTAGGTATATATTATACCATATTATTTTGGAATGTAAAGCTTTAGTTTTAACGGAGTACTACGAGAGAATTTCGCTTTG
>CAZDOX010000169.1:0-227 GCA_964507155.1 uncultured Lachnospiraceae bacterium | reverse complement strand
CGAAATTCTCAAAACGCGGCTGCGCTTTGTTTGCACAAATAAAACGCCGCGTATATTATACCATATCTTCTTATCGATTGCAATAAAATTGAAAACTTTTAAATTCCATGCTTTTTTAAAAAAAAGTATTGACTTTTTTGAAATATGTGGTATAATATAGAGGTAACCGCGGTGGGGTATCGCCAAGCGGTAAGGCAACGGACTCTGACTCCGTCATTACCTAGGTT
>CAZDOX010000168.1:0-2743 GCA_964507155.1 uncultured Lachnospiraceae bacterium | reverse complement strand
GGGCACTTCGTTCAGGTTGTCCAGAAGACCGCCCTCTTGCATGGGCAATGCGCAGTGAGAAAGCGTTCCGAGGACCAGCGAATAAACGTCGTCGCCGGAGCGAACGAGATTGCCGATCTTTGAAAACATAGCGCCGTCCAAGGTATCGTCGTATGCCAAGGTGATGCCCAGAACCTCTTCGACCAAGGCGTCGCGATCAAACAGAGCGTCCTGCACCAGCGCACCGTTTTTTCCATCGTACATGGGGAATTGATCGATGGTAAAAACGCCGTTGTAAGTGGAAGAAGCGATAATCAAAAATTCCTCGCCGGTATAAGGTACAATCGGGTAAAGCTCCAGCGCCGAGCGAAGGTCAAAAGTTTCGTCGTCGCTCGGGTCGGTATCGTCCGGCAGGGTGTTCGGATCGTTGTCGCCGTTATTCGGAGTATTCGGTTTGTCCGGATTTTTTGGGGTATCGTCGTCGGCACAAGAGACCAACATAACGACAGTCAACAGCATGATGGCAGCCATCACAAGACTTAAAACGCGCGTCCAGTTTTTTCTCATGGTAAGGGTCCTCCCGATGGATCGAATTTGGCAGATACTACCTGCCATAAGTTTAACACATGTTATGAGAAAAATCAATTGGCATATTCAACAAAAATTGACCTCAAAATTTGTGCAATGTGACGATGACGCGGGGGGGGGGGAGAAGCAATCTTTGATCTTTGTGTCAATACGTTCATACATAAAAAATGTCGCGCGCGCCATACTATGAGCGGGAAAAGCAACATTTTTGTTTTTCCGAATTATCCGAACGAATCAATTCATGAATCTGGAAAGGAATCATATATGTATGATCACAATGAAAGGAAACACGCGCTCTTTACGTCGCTGGTTATGACGGCGGTCTTGCTTTTCGCGTTTCTTCTGCCGATTTCAGCCGGCACGATGCGCGCGGCAAGCGTGGATCATCCGCCGTTGCATCGCGCGGTGACCATCGAGATTGAGGATGGAAAAATCACGGATCACGACGGAATCATCGGAAACAGCTTGCACGGCGCCGACGCGAAAGTTCGCGCTTCCTTGCGGCGGCATATGCGCCATCATCACCGACACATGAAGCAAGACGCCGATTCCGACGGCACAATTTCCCATCGCATGATCGACAATTTGCACAATACGCGAGACCGTTCGATCAAAAAAGCCGAGAATGTCGTAGGTGATGCGGACGGGGTGCTTCACGATGTCGAGCACGGCGCGGATCAAGCCGAAAAGTCTGCGCGAGACGCGGTCGATAGGCAAGACGGCGCGGATAGTGAAAACAGCAACAGCACGGCTGTTTTGGGGTGGGTGATTGCCATGCTGGTGGTTTTGGCGATCGCTTTGGTTGTCCTCGCCATTCTCCCCAAAAAGAATCGAGAGCGCGGTTGATCCGCTGAAACGACGACCGTCGGGTACCGGACGTTATTATATTATTATAAAGAAAAATTCAGAAAAAAGTCAAGAGTTTTGAAAAAATCCCTTGACTTTTTTCACTTTGTATGCTACAATATATCTACCTCTGTGTGGCAGGGCTTTTTTTCGCGCCCGTCGCGCCTTAAGGACGCTGAGTCTGCCCGGAGGGAGGTACACACTGTTCGGACCCGACGCCGGGGGTTCTCGCGCGTCGCGTCACAAGAACAAATCAGTATTACAGGAGGTGCCGACAAACATGGCGAATGACGTAAGAGTCAGAGTAACTCTGGTTTGCAGCGAGTGCAAACAAAGAAATTACGACACAAAGAAAAACAAGAAAAACGACCCGGACAGAATCGAGCTGAAAAAGTACTGCCGTTTCTGCCGCAAGCACACGGTTCATAAAGAATCGAAGTAATCGGGAGGGCATGATGGCTGAATTGGATGATAAGAAAACGCCGGTTGCCGACGACAAGAAAGCGGACAAGGTGAAGAAAAACGCAAAGGAAAAGGTTCCTTTCGGACAGCGCATTTCCCATTTCTTTCTCGGCTACAAGAGCGAACTGAAGAAAATCGTTTGGAGTCCCTGGAAACAGGTGCGTAAAAACTCTCTGGTCGTTTTCGCAGTGGTCGTCGTCTGCGCCGCAATCATTTGCGCGCTGGACTACGCGTTCTCGCAAGGTATCTTTTTCCTCGGTAACTTGCATATCTGAGGCGCTGCCATGAGCGATATCAATGAAATGAACGTCGGTGTCCGGTGGTATGTGGCGCACACCTACTCGGGCTACGAAAACAAAGTGAAAACCAACATCGAAAAGATCGTCGAAAATCGAGCGCTGGGCCACTTGATCTTTGATGTCCGTATCCCCGTGGAAAAGGTCATTGAGGTCAACGGCGGCGTGGAAAAAGAAGTGGAAAACAAAATTTTCCCCTCTTACGTTTTGATTAAGATGATCATGACCGACGAGAGCTGGCATGCGGTGCGAAACATCACCGGCGTGACGGGATTTGTCGGCCCGGGATCGCGTCCGACGCCGTTGAGCGACGAAGAAGTCAACGCGCTGAACATCGAAGACGAGGTCCAAGTCAAATTGTCCTTTGCACCCGGCGATACGGTGGATATTATCGACGGTTTGTTTGAAGGATACAGCGGCGTGGTTCAATCCATATCCGAGGATATGAAAACGACGACCGTGTTGGTACATCGCGGCAGACGCGATATGCCGGTCGAATTGGAGTCGAACATGCTCCGTTTGGCAAGTAAAAACGCATAACGAAGACATTCGCTGATGCAACAAGCGTGTCC
>CAZDOX010000167.1:0-2749 GCA_964507155.1 uncultured Lachnospiraceae bacterium | reverse complement strand
CCATCTCAGACGCCGAAGTTTCCGCCCCCGCGCCCCCACCTCCTTGGCTGGGCGGTCGTCGGTAGAACGGGGGCAGATTTTGCGCAATCTATCGAACTGCAGAGTCACTCTTTTTGATAAAAAATTCTTGAAAAGGGGTGCGGGGGAAAACTTCTTTTAAGAAGTTTTCCCCTGCCTCTTTCACATTCCCCTGCGACATAGACGATCAAACACCAATTATTATGCAGAACCAAAAAATCGTCAGGGGAATGGTCGCCCCTGACGGTTTTCATTAAGATTTTTCCTTGAGGCAATGCTGCGAGCGCGGGACAACCTTAAGTCATTTTTTCTTGTTTGATTTTATGGTCAATGACATGGCGCGACGCCAATTCGCGACGGATGTCGTCGACGCTGATGCCCATGTCGACCATCAAAACCATGAGATGGTACGCCAGATCGGCAATCTCATAAACGGTTTCACGGCGATCGTCGGCTTTGGCGGCAATGATGACCTCGGTTGCTTCTTCTCCGACCTTTTTTAATATTTTGTCCCGTCCTTTTTCAAACAGATAGGTCGTGTACGAACCCTCTTTCTTTTCGTCTTTTCGTTCGCACAGCAGAGAATACAGACCGTCTGTGGTGAATTCATGGCGATTTTCACTCTCAAACAGCGGATGATGGAAACAGGAGGTCGCACCCTCGTGGCACGCCGGACCGTCACATTCTACCAGAACGGTAAGAGCGTCGTAATCGCAATCGGCTTTTATGGCAACGATGTGCTGATAGTTTCCGCTGGTTTCGCCCTTGAGCCACAGCTGCTGTCGGGATCTGGACCAAAAGCAGGTTAACTCTTTTTCCAAAGAAAGTGCAAGACTTTCTCGGCTCATATAAGCTAAGGTCAACACCTCCCGCGACGAGGCGTCAACCACGATGGCGGGGATTAAACCCGCGTCGTCGAATTTTAATTTTTCAATGGGAAAGGTAAGATTCATAGAAATATCTCCGTTCTGCCGCAGACGGCGGCTTGGATGGTTTTAAAACCGGAAAATGGGATTTAGTGCTTTAGTGCGTGTCGATGGGCCTTAGTGCAGACGCACGGAAATTCCGGAGGCGGCAAGTTGCGCTTTTAATTGGGAAATTTGAACTTGACCGAAGTGAAAAACGGAGGCGGCAAGACCGGCGTCCACACGGGGAACGGCTTGAAATAATCGGATAAAATCTTCTGCGCATCCGGCGCCGCCGGACGCAATCACCGGAACATGAACCATGCGGCAAACTTGATCCAAAAGCGGCAGATCAAAGCCGTTTTTCACGCCGTCGGTGTCGATGGAATTGACGACAATCTCACCGGCGCCGCGCTCCACTCCGTCGCGAATCCAGGTCAAGGCGTCCATGCCGGTATCTTCTCTGCCGCCCTTGGCAAACACGCGGTAAGAGTTTCCCACGCGCTTGACGTCCACCGAGAGAACGACGCACTGCGAGCCGTATTTTTTTGCCGCCTCGGTAATCAGAGACGGGGTGTGAATGGCACCGGAATTTACGCTGACTTTATCGGCTCCGCACTGCAACACGCGATCAAAGTCAGCCACACGGTGAATCCCGCCGCCGACGGTCAGCGGAATAAATATCGTCGCGGCGACTTGCTGCAAAATGTCGGTAAACAGCGCGCGCCCCTCGGCGGATGCGGTAATGTCGTAAAAGACCAATTCATCCGCGCCGTGGTCGCTGTAATATTTGGCTAAAGAAACGGGGGAAGATACATCCGACAGCTCTTGAAACCGAACGCCTTTCACCACGCGACCGTCACGCACGTCAAGGCAGGGAATAATTCGTTTTGTGATCATGTTGCCTCCTTGATGGCTTGCGCCAAATCGATGGCGCCGGTGTAGTAAGCTTTTCCGACAATGGCGCCGTATAGATTTTGCGCGCGCAGGCGTCGAATATCCTCTAAGGAAGAAACGCCGCCGGACGCGACAATTTGCAAGTTCAATTGCCGGGAAAGCGCGTCGTAGAGTTCATGATTGGCACCGCGCAGCGCACCGTCTTTGGAAATATCGGTGCTGATGATGGTTTTGACGCCAAGGTCCTGCATGGATCGGCAAAACGCCATGGCGTCCTCCTTGGCGTTTTCGCGCCAACCGCGAATGGCGACTTTGCCGTCCCGAATGTCCACGCCGACGGCAATGCGATCGCCGTATTCGGCAAGAGCAGCCTTAAGAAAGGCGGGATCGGTCACGGCAGCGGTTCCGAGAATCACGCGATCCACGCCGGCTTGCATGTAGGCGCGCACGGTTTCCATGGATCGGATTCCACCGCCGATTTCGGTAAAAAGCGGCGTGTTTTGGGCGATGGTACGAACCGTACTCAAGTTTGGCGTATTACCGTCCCGCGCGCCTTCCAGATCAACCATATGGAGGCAGGTTGCGCCCAAACGGACAAAATCTTGTGCAACGGCAAGAGGATTGTCGCTGTAAACGGTCATGTTATCGTAGTTTCCTTGATACAGACGGACCACTTTGCCCTCGTATAAATCAATGGCAGGAAAGATTAACATAAAAATCTCCATTCCGCCGCCATAGCGGCGGCACAATATCGCTACGCGTGAAACAGTTTTTCTTCCCGTTTTTGTTTCATTGAACTTTCACGCTTTTTGCTAATAGTTTTTGAAAAGGGGGGGTTCGTGTTTTGAGCCGGCAGCCGGCAGTTTGGCAAGGGACCGCCCTCACCCCCTGCCCCCTCTCCCGCACGCGGGCGAGGGGGTGTCCTTAGT
>CAZDOX010000166.1:0-2765 GCA_964507155.1 uncultured Lachnospiraceae bacterium | reverse complement strand
ACCATGATCGGACCCAACGTTACCGTTGCGACCGCGGGACATCCGATTTTGCCGGAGCTTCGTGAGAGCGGGTGTCAGTACAATATGTCGGTTCATATCGGCAAGAACTGCTGGATCGGAGCGGGAGCGATCATTGTGCCGGGAGTCACCATCGGAGATCACACGGTGATCGGCGCAGGCAGCGTAGTGACCAAGGATATCCCGGACCGTGTCGTTGCGGTGGGCAATCCGTGCAGAGTATTGAGAGAAATCAACGAACACGACGAGCAATATTATTTTAAGGACAAACCCATTGAAAAAGATATTTGGGAACGGTTGAATTTGCGGTAAATCAAAATCGGAAAAAAGGCGTTTTCCGATGGAACGGCATCTTGACTTTTGCTCCGTTTCGTGATAAAATTACTATGTTAAGAAAATTAATGATGATAAAAATAATGAAGATAAAGACAGAAACAGATCGGAGAGACTCATGCCCCATTCCCAAGAAGATTTATTGATTTATTTGGATACCAACCGCGATCGATTTATCGACAGCGAGGAATTGATGGAACGTTTTTCACTGACGCGTACGGCGTTATGGCGTTCCATTCGCTTACTCCGTTCTGCCGGGTATCAAGTTCTTTCATCGCAATGCGGGTACCGATTGGACGACGCTTGCGAGGTATATACGGCGGCATCCCTGCAAGCCGGACTGCGCGGAAAGGCTGTGGATTATCGGGTGGACGTTCGCCAAGCACTGATGTCCACCAATGCGTTGTTGCGTAAGATGGCACAGCGCGGAGCACCGGACGGGACGGTCCTGATTGCCAACAAACAAACGGCAGGTTACGGTCGACAGCAGCGCGTTTTCTTCTCCCCGGGCGGGGGCGTTTACCTCAGCTTGCTGTTGCGCCCGAATTATTCTCCGGCGGAACTTTTGGCGCTTACGCCGACGGTTGCTGTTGCGGTCGTGGATACCGTGAAAACGCTGACCGGGCGATCCGCTTCCATCAAATGGGTGAACGACGTTTACCTGGACGATCGAAAGGTATGCGGAATTTTAACGGAAACCGCATGGCGTGCCGATGGTCAAATCGATCACGTGGTGATCGGAATCGGCGTCAATGTTCTCCCTCCGATCGGTGGTTTCCCGATGCATTTGGAACCCATTGCCACGTCCTTGTACCCGATCGGCACCTCGCCGCAAAGACACCGCAGTGATTTTGTGGTCACGTTGTTGAATCGGCTGGCGGAATTGCTCACCTGCCCCGCGTCGCCCGAAATTCACGCATCCTATTGCCGTTCGTGCTTTATTCCCGGACGTACCGTCATGGTGATCTCCGCGAACGGAGAGGAACAACCCGCCGTCGCCCTGGAAATTGACGATCAATATCGATTGCTGGTCCGTTATCCCTCCGGGAAGACGGAAGCACTCATGTCCGGTGAAATCAGCATTAAGCCGCTGCGGCATTGAAAAAATGTCGGAGGCTTTTTACTTTTTTCAAAAAATAACGAAAAAGTGTTGACACGGGAAAAATTACGTGATATAATAAAACAACGAATGTAACGCAACAAACGACAAAAAGGAATTGCCAATGCCGAGAAATTTTTTATTTACCAAAGAGGAAATCGTACAAGCTGCGCTGGATTTGACCAGAGAAAAGGGAATAGACGCGGTTACGGCGCGCGCTATGGGAACGCAATTGGGAACGTCATCCCGCCCGGTGTTCAGCTTTTTTGACAGCATGGCGGAGGTGAAAAGCAGCGTCATCGAAGCGGCTGATCGTCTTCATCAACGCTACTTGCAAGAAGAAATGGCAAGCGAAAAATATCCGCCCTACAAGGCAAGCGGCATGGCATACATCCGTTTTGCCCGGGAAGAAAAGGAACTGTTCAAGCTGCTGTTCATGCGCGATCGAACCGGGGAGGATCAGATCAAAATGTCCGCGGAAGCGGATGCGCTGTCCGATCTGATTTGCCGGCAGGTGAGCATAACCAAAGAACAGGCGATGCTGTTTTATTTGGAAATGTGGGCGTATGTTCACGGGATTGCCACCATGGTCGCAACGGGATTTTATGATTGGAGCGAGAAACTTTGCAGCAGGACGCTGACCGATATGTACAAAGGCTTAAAATATAAATATGAGCATCAAATTTAATTTGCGTACAAAGAACCGCCGCGTGTCGGCGGAATGGGGGCAACATGGAAAACATCATCGAAATCAGCAATTTAAACAAAAGCTTTGGCAAGGTGAGAGCGGTCGATAACCTCAGCTTTTGCGTCAAGAGAGGGGAGTTGTTCGCTTTTTTGGGGGTCAACGGCGCGGGAAAGTCCACGACCATCAACATGATGTGCGGCCAGCTTTTTTGCGACAGCGGCAGTGTGCAAATTGACGGACACGATCTTGCCAAAGAAACCAATTTGATCAAGCGCAAGCTCGGCGTGGTATTTCAAAATTCCGTGCTGGACTCTGCGCTGTCCGTGTACGACAATCTGGAAAGTCGCGCGGCGCTCTACGGCATGGTCGGCGACGCGTTTCAAAGCCGCTTGAGGGAACTTTCCGCTTTGCTTGATTTGGACGGTTTGCTGACGCGTACGGTGGGAAAATTGTCCGGCGGACAGCGCAGGCGCATCGACGTCGCGCGGGCGTTGGTACACCATCCGAAAATTTTGATTTTGGACGAACCGACAACGGGACTTGATCCGCAAACAAGAAAAACGCTGTGGGGCGTGATCGACGATTTGCGCAAAAAGGAAAATCTGACGGTATTTTTGACGACGCACT
>CAZDOX010000165.1:0-2855 GCA_964507155.1 uncultured Lachnospiraceae bacterium | reverse complement strand
GGGAGTCGTTAGTTTTTCTTGTCAGGGGAGCACGCTCCCCTGACGACCCCTCGGCAGTTGACGGTAGGACGGCTAAAATTTTTCGCGCTGCCCACGGAACACCTACCATCTCGTTTTCAAAAAGTTCTTGAAGAGGGGTGTGGGGAGGAACTTCTTTTAAGAAGTTTTTCTCTGCCGTCTCCTCGCGGGGGCGGAACCATCTCAGGCGCCGAAGTTTCCGCCCCCGCGCCCCCACCTCCTTGGCTGGGCGGTCGCCGGTGAGATGGTGGATAATTTTTGTACTATCTATGGAACAGCTGCCATTTTCTTTTATAAAATTCTTGAAAAGGGGTGTGGGGAAAAACTTCTTTTAAGAAGTTTTTCTCCGCTGTTCTCAAGTCTCAAGTCCAATCGCGCAGCAGCCGCAGCAGAACCTGCCAAATTCGTGCAACCGACGGCAAGCTCAACTGCTCATCCGGCGAATGAATGTTTTTCATATTCGGGCCAACCGAAATAATGTCCATCTCGGGAATCCGTTTTTTCATATAGCCGCTTTCCAACCCCGCGTGGATGGCTTGCACCTGCGGTCGCCCTTCAAGTTCTGCTTCATAGGCTTGGATATACGCATCACGCACCACCGATTCCGATGAAAAATTCCATCCCGGGTACCGATTTCTGTGCGTCGCCGTTCCGCCATACAAAAACGCCAAATCATCCAACGATTGCTCCGCATAATCCAACAAACTCTCCAAATCGGAGCGCGAAGTTAACGTCAATTTAACACAATCCTCGTCGGTGACCACGACGCCGACATTGCGCGAATACTCCACCATGTTCGGCATCCGAGCGCTCATCTTCAGTACTCCGTGCGGAATGGTGTTCAGCAGGGACAAGATCCTCGCCCCGCAGGACGATTCCATCGGCTGTAGTCTGTAATCATCCTTTGCGGCGGCTTCCACGCTGACGCGACACGCGCGATCTTCCAAAACCAGCTCGTCTGCCCACTCGTCCGCCATTTGCATGAGAGTCATTGCCGCCATCGCCGCACCATCGGCAGCCAAACAAATTACCGCCATACTCTCACGCGGGATAGCATTATCTTTAGATCCGCCGTCCAATCGCACCAAAGAAAAGTTCTGCTTGCGTCGAAACGCCGACAGCAACCGTGCCAGCAAAACGTTGGCACCCAATCTGCCGCGATGAATATCCTCGCCGCTGTGCCCTCCGCTCAATCCGCGCAGCGCCACCGTCAGATAAATCTCCCCTGCCGATTGTTTGACCCGCGTGACCGGAAGAATCATATCCGTACGAACGCCGCCGGCGCATCCGGCAGTAATCGTCGTCTCGCCCTCGCTGTCCAAATTGATCATGTGACGCGCGGTCAGGCTCGTCGTGTCAAACGCCACAATGCCGTCCATTCCGACTTCTTCGCCGGCGGTAAACAAACACTCCAGCGCCGGATGTTCTTTTGCCTCTCCGTCCAAAACAGCCAGCATATAAGCAACCGCGATTCCGTTATCGCCGCCCAGCGTCGTGCCGTCGGCACAGAGTTGATCCCCGTCCAACCGCAGACGGATGGGATCCACATCAAAATCATGCACCACATCGCCGTTCTTTTCGCAAACCATATCGGTATGCCCTTGAAGCAGCAGCGGCGGTGCCTGCTCTTTCCCCGGTGTTGCCGGAGCATGAATCAGCACGTTGTTTGCCGCATCCCGCTCGCACGCCAGTCCGCGTCTGTCGGCAAAAGCAACCAAATAATCGGCAATTGCCGCTTCATGACCGGACGCGCGCGGAATGTTGGATATTTCCGCAAAAAAACGCATGACCGCATACGGACGCAGCGTCTTTGCCAAAGCAAGATTTTGTTCTTGAACTTGAATTTCAGACATTGTTTTATCCATTCCTTTCGTTTTCGCTTTCTGTTTCGTGTCGGCCGGCACGACGACGCAGCTGTTCTTGCAGATGAATCATGCCGGGGGACAATTCCGGCGATTTCTGAATTTGCAGCGCTCTGGCGGCGCCAATCACGCCGACGTGCGAGGGATTTTTCATGATTCGGACCGGCACGTCGGTAATTTTGGCAATCAAACGTCCGAACCCGTAAATTAAGCTGTTGCCCCCGCACAAAATTATGCCCTCGCGCGAGATGTCGGCAAGCAGTGCGTCCGGCGTTTGCCGCAAAACGGCGCCGATCAAATCCATCACGTCGGCAGCGGGCTCCGCCATGGCTTCGATCATCTCTTTGGATGTCAGGACCGTTTTTTTCGGCATACCGGTGTCCGCGTCACGCCCTTTCACCTCCACGCTTCGCACCATGCGGTGCAAATACAGCGCGCCGATTCGCTTTTTGATGATCTCTCCCGCGCGGGCGCCGATGATGATTCCGTATCGATTTCGCACGTAAGCCACAATGGCTTCATCCAGCGCGTCGCCGCCCGGATGAATCGTTTGGGATACGACCACGCCGCCCATGGAAAAGACGGCTGCCGTGGTATGGCTTCCCCCAAGATCCACGACCATGTGACCGATCGGTTTGGACAGATCTTTAATGCTGCCGTAAGCGCAAGAAAGAATAGACTCCATCAAATACACTTTTCCGGCGCCGGCGTCCCGCGCGGATGTCAAAAACGCTTGTTCCTCTTGCTCGCTGATCGTATCCGGCAGCGTCAGGATCACGCGCGGCGGGCGCAGCAGCGATTTGGTTGCCAGACCAATGTAATACTGCAACATTTTTTTGATCAGCTCGCTGTGCGTCGGTCTACCGTCCGCCATCGGGCGAAGAACCGCAACATCTGCCGGCGTGCGTCCGATCATGGCGTTGGCTTGTTCTCCGATGGCGACGATGCGATCGGCACTTTTGTCCAACGCAACCA
>CAZDOX010000164.1:0-2863 GCA_964507155.1 uncultured Lachnospiraceae bacterium | reverse complement strand
CAGCCGATCCAGAGGGTCGCTTTTTTGAAGCGTCGGCGACGGTTTTCGCTCGACGTCGCTTGACGTTTGCCCCGGCGTGACGGCAGAGTCGGTGCTTCCGGGGAATTTGGTGCCTTGGTAAGAATCGGTCGGCGTCCCACCGTCGTCGGAAAGACCGGATTGTCCTGCCAAATTCATCAACCGTGCGCCGGTCATCCCCATGCCAAACCCCAAAGTCAGGCAAAGCAGCAAAATCAGAGCAACGGTCACTTTTCCGTTGGCGCGAAACGCTGCCGCGCGTCCGGTCGGTCTTGCGCCATAGGCGCGCCGATCGGCATGATAATGAACGCCGCTGCCGCCGTTTGTGGTGGTATATTGGGTTTGCTCCGAGTGGAAAGAATCCGATTCGGAAGAACCGAACCGATCCGATTCATTTCGGTTATTTTGATTCATGAAATCACTCCCTAAAGTCCCGCCGCGCGGGGATACTGTTTTTTATGCTACCATTATAGTCAAGGTATGTGACTATTTCATGATGATTTAACAAAAAGGAATTGAAAAAGTTACAAACTTTCCGTTTTTCTTTTTTCCGTTTTTCCGCCCAAAATGCGCCTTTCGGAAATACTTGCAATATGGAGGGATTTGTGCTATAATAGGAACAACGAACGCGCGAAGCACGAACAAATCTCATGCGTTTTTCTTTGTTCGCGCAAATGAAACATCGCGCACTTCCTATCAAACTCCATTCCGCCGCCACAGCGGCGGCACAATATCGCTACGCGTGAAACAGTCTTTCTTCCCGGTTTTGATTTATTGAACTTTCACGCTAACATACACCATACTTATTTTATCATAAAACGCCAAAAAATGCAACGGATTTGCACCAATCGGCGATTTTTTCGCCAAACAAATGGAAGGAGGAGAGATCTATGGGCATGCTGCACTTGATCTTCGGCTCTGCCGGCACCGGAAAATCAACGGAAATCACCGAGCGGATTCGCCGCGACGTGGAACAAGGCACCCGCGCCTATCTCATCATCCCGGAACAACAAGCGAACCTTTCCGAGCGAACCATGCTCCCAAACCTGCCGCCGCGCGCCGGATTGACCTTTACCATTGCCGGCTTTTCCCGCTTGTACGATCGCGTGGCAGCGCGCTACGGCGGAATTACGGTCACCACCCCCGATCGCCCCTTGCGCATGCTGCTGCTGTGGGAATGTTTGCGTGAACTGGCGCCGCTGCTGGAGGAATATCGCGTGTCGGAAAACGCCGCGCCGGATCGCTCGCTGACCGAATTGATGCTGCAAACCATGGAAGAATTGCAAAGCTGCGACGTCTCCGCCGCCCGCTTGGAGCAAGCCGCTCAATCGCTGCCTCCAAACACTCCCCTGACACGAAAACTGCGCGATATTTCATTGCTTTACGCCGCCTACGAGGCGCGCCTTGCCTCCGTTTGCGACAACGACGGCGGCGATTCCGTCGCGCGCTTGGCTGCTTTGCTGAAAAAGCACCGCTATTTTGAAGACGCCAACATCTACGTCGATTCCTTTACCGATTTTACCGCCGAAGAATATAACGTGCTGCGCGAAATGCTGCTCGCCTCCCGCTGCGTGACCGTTGCCCTATGCTGCGATCGCCCGAACAGCCCGATCCCCGCCTTTGCCTGCGCAGTGGATACCGCCCGGCGCCTGCGCCGCTTGGCAAACGAACTGGGCGTGTCGGTCAGCTATACGAATCAGCGGGAAAATCTTCGCACCGGCTCGGAAGAACTGCGCCGCTTGGATCGGTATCTCTGGGACTTGTCCTATCTTCATGACGACGACGATCTTCCCCCGCCCGAAGCGCGCGGGGACATTACCATGCTGCGCTGCTCCGACATTTACGCCGACGCGGAAGCGACCGCTCTGCACATTTTGGATTTTCTCCATCGCGGATTTTCATACGGGCAGATGGCGGTGATCGTGCGCGACAGTGAAAGTTATCGCGGCGTGCTGGACGCTGCCATGGAACGATACGGGATTCCGTACTACGTTTCGGACAAGTCTTCGCTGTCGGAAAAGCCGCTCGCCCGCCTGATTCTCAGCGCGCTGCGCGCCGTGTCGCGCCGTTTTGCTCAATCGGATATTTTGACTATGCTGAAAACCGGCTTGCTGCCCGTTACCGACGCAGAAGCCGATTTGTTTGAGCAATATGTGGACACGTGGGGCATCACCGGGGACGATTTTACCGCGGATCGTTGGGTGCGTAACCCGGACGGCTATACCGACCGTCTTTCGTCGCGCGCCGAGCAAATTTTACAAGCCGCCAATCACGTGCGCGAGGTGATCATGACGCCTTTGCTGCGTCTGTACACCGACATTCGCGCCAATCCCGCCCTGCCTGCCCTTTGCCGCGCGCTTTACGCTTATATGGAAGATATGCAATTGGCGCAAAGTTGCGCCGCCGTCGCGCGGCAAGAGTTGTCCGACGGGCACTTGCGGGAAGCCGGCGAGACGGTGCGCGTCTATGACGCGGTGCTGGACGCGCTTTTGCGCCTTGCCGCCACGCTTCCCGACGTTCAATTAACGGCGGAAGAATTTTGTTCCGCCATGACGGTTTTGCTGTCCTACAACGAGCTTGCTTCCGTGCCCTCCATGCACGATCAGGTGATCATCGGCAGCGCCGACACGCTGCGGGTGGAACAGATCGCCGTCGGTTTTGTCCTCGGACTGTGCGAGGGGGAATTCCCGCGCGCCGTTTCCTCTTCCGGTTTGTTCAGTGAAGCGGAAAAGCAGCAGTTGGAGCAATTGGACGTTGTGCTGGACAGCCGAGAGGAGCGCTTGTCTTCCCGTGAGCTGATGTACGTCTGGCGCGCGATGACCAAGCCGTCCCACGCGCTGGTGGT
>CAZDOX010000163.1:0-2885 GCA_964507155.1 uncultured Lachnospiraceae bacterium | reverse complement strand
GACACGGGCAAGATGATCTTTCCCTTGTGTATGGTTGGCGGCGGCGTGCTGGCCGTGCTTGCTTGCCTATGGTTTACCGTTCGCACTCCGTTTTTGAACCGCGGAAGTGCCGATGGCGCGGCGGGACGGCTGCGGCGCAGGATGTTGACGTGGATGGAACGCGTCAAATGCCAGTTGCCCGAGCCAAAATGCTCCGGAAAAGCGGGACTTCACCTGCTTGCCTGGGAGGGTAAGAAGATATGGCGGCAGCGGTTGACGCCCATTCTTTTGATTTTGCTGGTGCTGGTCGAATGGCAGGGGATCGGCGCGCGGTATGCCGAGAACGAGACCTATCGCGACGCTGTATATGGCAAATACATGACGCTGCTGCAGGGGGAATACGACGAAGATACCCTCGTGCAGTATCAGCAAGAGCGGGAAGCGCTAAACAAAATCGTATCCCGCCCCTATGAGCTGCAAGAGCAATACGAGAGAGGAGAAATATCCAAGGAGGAATGGATCGAGATTCTTCGGGCAGCCAATCTCGCCTCTCAAGAGCTGAACACGCTGGAGGAGGTAGGAGAAAAGCTGATCTATCTGCGCGATATCCGCGACGGCGGTCTGCGCCCTTGGGTGGTATATGACACCGGTTTTCTGTTGTACTTGGAAGACGGCATGGACGACGCTCTGGCAGCGCTGATCATTCTCCTGCTTTCAGGATTAATACGCATCCGGCTTTTCCTCTTTGCTGCACAGCACGCCGCGCGGACGGCGGGCGACTTTTGCCCGCAAGCTGCTCCTTGGCGCGGCGATACTTTCCCTTGTGCTGCAAGGCGGACGGTTGTATCTTTTGGCAAGAAATTACGACCTGCCGGGATGGGACGCGCCGGCTTGCAGCCTGCTGAATCAAGAAATGCTAAGCGGCAGTATTCGCCAAGTCATGCTGCGCGTCCTGGCGCTGCGCGTCTGGGGCATGGCGCTTCTGGCACTGCTGGTGACGGCACTCTCGTCGGTCACAAGAGCGACATTGCCCACGGTGGTGCTGTCGACGCTTTGCGTGTTTGTATCTCGCTTGCACCATCTGTTTGAGGTCACAAGGATCGATGATTTTCTGCCGGATAGCGTCTTATACGGCTTGCCGTTGCTGCAATCGAACACGGCAGCCGTCGCAACGGGCGTGTTTGCCTTGTGCGTTGCCGTGCTGCTCCTTGGCGCGGCAAAGCGAGAAAAGTGTTTTCAAGTGTAGAGTGAGTGCGATAGAGCGTTCCCTTTCATTCGCGCTCTTATAAAAAATCGCGGTGCAAAGGCTAAAAACCTTGCACCGCATCTGTTTTTGTGATCAATCGATCCTGCGAGAGCGGGAAAACTTACACGGGTAAGTTCTTCCGCCGGGATCAATACAATTCTTTATCGGAAAAATCCGGTTCTTCTTCGACTTCGGCGGGCGTTGCATGGGCAGCGGCGCTGCGTTCGTCCAAGAAAATCACAATCTTTCGATTGTCTTCCGATCCAATGGAGTTGGTCGAGCATCCGTCGATACCTTGAATCTCCGAATGGATAATCCGACGCTCGTACGGGTTCATCGGCTCCAGCATGACGCTCTTTTTGTAGCGCAGCACGCGAGAAGCCATGCGACGAGCCAAGGCGCGCAACGTTTCTTCCCGTTTGGCGCGATAATTTTCCACGTCGATCGTGATTTTCACATACTCTCTCTTCTCGCCGTCTTCTTTTTTGTTGGCAGCCAGATTTGCCAAATATTGCAGTGCGTCGAGCGTGTCGCCGTGGTGACCGATCAAAACGCCGGCGTTGTCGCCGTCAATGGCGATCACCTTGTCGCCGTTGGTGCCGTCTTTGACTTCCATGGTCACTTGCAATCCCATGTCGTGCGTTAAGCGCGTCAGAAAATCCAGAGCAAGCGCGACGCCGCTCTTGCAATAGACTGCCTTGATTTTTGCGGGAGCGGCACCGATGCCGAACAATCCCTTTTTTGCTTCTTCCAGCACTTCATATTCCAGCTCATCCACAGAAGGCGCGCCCAATTCCGCGGCAGCCTTTACCAGTGCTTCATCCAAAGTCTTTGCTGTAACAATGATTTCTTTTCTCACAATATGCTCCTTTGCCGCCATGACGCTTTTGCGGGCGGCTGTGTCATTGATGAATTTGTCTGTCCGATCGGATCCGATCCGATCGGATGGGGGAAATGCTTGTTTTTATTGACTTTCTTGATCTGTATCTTGTTCTTTGGAACCTTTTTTGGCGTTGCGATCGTTCGCATCGTCTTTGGGATCGTCCTTCAACTTGGCGACCATATCGGACCTTGGCGCCGGTTTTTTGGACGTTACGCGTTGCGTTTCTTTTTCTTCTTCCTCTTTTTGCTCCTCTGCCGTTACCTTTGCCACATAATCGTCGTCATCCATGTGGAAGAGAGATTTCGGCTTGCCGTCGACGGTTTTGGTGCCGGTGGGGTAGGAATATGCGCCGCGCTGCGTGGGCGCTCCCTTTTTCGGCGCCTTTCCGGCATACTCGCGTTCTGCCGCCTTGTAATCTTCCTCGGTAAAGACGGGAAGCGGCATGACCTTGGAAACGATAAACTGCCGCAGCGTGGTAATCAAGCTCTTGGAAATCCAGTAAATGCCGACAAGAGCGGGAACGATGAAGCTGATGTAGGTACTCATAATCGGCATCATCAGATCCATAATTTTGTTGGAGCATGCCGTTTGCGGATCGGCTTGCTCGGCGGTGGTCGGCTGGTAAGTGAACTTTTTGGTCAATTTCATCGTGAAGAAATACACCACAAAAGTCAGCGCGGGCACAATCAACAAAATCTGGTTGGCATTAAAGCTTGGCGTCAACCCCAAATTTAGTCCGAACAGATTGAAATCGGGAATGACCAGCTCGTTCATGCG
>CAZDOX010000162.1:0-2939 GCA_964507155.1 uncultured Lachnospiraceae bacterium | reverse complement strand
AGCTTTCCATGACTTGCTCTCCTTTGTTTATCTTTTATCTATCTTTCTTATCTTTTATCTATACTACCGTCGTCGTCCGATCTTAAAGAACAAAGATCTAAGATCTAAGATCTAAGCTCAAAGCTCAATCGACAAATTCCGCCACGCAGCGGCGGTAAGCGGCAACGGGATCGGCAGCGGCGGTAATCGGTCTTCCCACCACAATATAATCGGAACCGATTTCTTTGGCTGCGGCAGGCGTCATCACACGCTTTTGGTCTCCGACATCTCCGTCGGCAAAGCGAACGCCCGGCGTGACTGTCAAGAATTTTTTCCCGCATACGTCATGCACTTTTCCCGCTTCCAACGGAGAGCATACGACGCCGTCCAATCCGGCAATCATGGCGTTATGCGCATAATGCATGACGACCTGATCGATCGGCTGATGAATCATCAAATCTTGCTCCATATGCTCTTGATCGGTGGAGGTAAGTTGAGTGACTGCAATGAGCAGCGGACGGCTTCCGTCTTCTCTGGTCAATCCCTCCAACCCCGCTTGCATCATCGGGATGGTGCCGCCCGCATGCAGGTTGCACATATCGACGTCCAAGCGAGAGAGCACCGCCATCGATTTTTTTACGGTGTTCGGAATATCGTGCAGTTTCAAATCAAGAAAAATTTTGTGCCCGCGCCGTTTAATTTCGCGAACGATCTCGGGACCTTCCGCATAAAACAACTCCATTCCGATTTTGACAAACGGTTTACAATCGACAAAGCGATCCAAAAACTGCAATACTTGCTCTTTGCTTGCAAAATCGCAAGCGACAATAACATCTTTTCCCATGGTAATCCATCTCCGTTCCGCCGCCGAAGGCGGCACAAATATTCTTGCGCAAAGCAGACGGAATATATGCTCTTCGTCCCATCTTTTGCGCCGTTTTCTTTTTGATCGAAATTATGATTGCGACCCGCGGTGCGCGGCGCCGACCATCTCGCTAAGCGAGGAAATTCCGTATTTTTCCATCACAGCGGGTAAAGTTTGAATGATATCGCGGCAGGCATACGGATGAACCAAATTCGCCGCGCCGACCTCAACCGCCGTGGCGCCCGCCAACATCATTTCAATGACGTCTTCCGCGCAAGATATTCCGCCCATTCCAATGATCGGAATGGAAACTGCCTCGTAAACCTGCCAAACCATACGCAAAGCGACCGGTTTAATCGCCGGCCCGGAAAAACCGCCCGTCGTATTGGCAAGCACCGGTGCCTTTTTTTTCAAATCGATGCGCATGCCGAGCAAGGTATTGATCATACTGATCCCGTCGGCGCCGGCAGCCTCGCAAGCGCGGGCAATGGCAACGATATCCGTCACATTGGGCGAGAGCTTAATGTAAACCGGTTTGTTTGTCACCTTTTTCACGGCTTCCGTCACTTGGGCGGCTGATTGGGGCGAGGTGCCGAAACTCATGCCGCCCCCGTGCACGTTGGGGCAAGAAATATTCACCTCAAACCAGCCGATTTGCGGCTGGGTGTCCAAGCGCCGCACGGTTTCCACATATTCATCCAAAGAAAATCCGCTGACGTTTGCCATAACCGGCTTATGAAACACTTTCGCCAGTTTGGGAAGTTCTTCCGATATGACGCGTTCCACACCGGGGTTTTGCAATCCGACCGCATTGAGCATGCCGCTGTCACATTCGGCAATGCGCGGCGTCGGATTCCCGAACCTCGGGTGCAGCGTTGTTCCTTTAAAAGAGAAAGTCCCAAGGCAGTTAATGTCGTATAATTCGGCAAATTCATAGCCGAATCCGTACGTTCCGCTGGCGGGAATGATGGGATTATCGATCAAAATCCCGCTCAGGTTAACCGAAAGATCTACCATACAATTTCCTCTCTTTCCAAGACGGGACCGTCTTTGCAAATCCGTTTGTTTCCGTATTTCGTTTTGCAAGAGCACCCCATGCAAGCGCCGAATCCGCACCCCATGCGCTCCTCAAAGCTAAACTGACCGGACGTTGTGGCAATTTGATCCACCGCACGAAACATCGGCAAGGGACCGCAAGTATAAAAGTAGCTGTAATTCATTTGCGACAGCGCGTCGGTGACAAATCCTTTGACCCCATAAGAGCCGTCCGCCGTGGTAACGGTGACTTTCGCGCCGAGATCGAGAAATTGCTGTTCGTAAAACACCTCATCTTTGGTGTTAAACCCAAGAATGACCTGCACTTCCTTTCCCTGCGCAGCCAGCGTTTTACACAAGCCGTACATCGGAGGAATACCCACGCCTCCCCCAATCAAAACCGGCGCATCCCCGGCGCACTCGCAACGATAACCGTTGCCAAGTCCGACCAGCACGTCCAGCGTTTGACCGACTTTCATCCGGCTCATTTGTTCGGTCCCCTCACCGACGACCTTATAGACGATGGTGATACTCTGCCCATCCCAATCGCAAACGGAAATCGGTCGGCGCAGATATTTTCCGGCAAGCTGAATATTGATAAACTGCCCCGGGGCGGTAATGGCGTCGGTATCTCCGCCAAGCACCATCTCAAAGACGGTCTCGGTCAGCGGTACGTGACGCAGGATGGTATAGATTCCTTGTGTCATCATAATCTCCGTTCCGCCGCCGTTCGGCGGCACAAATCGTTCATACGTGAAATAGTTTTTTCCCTTTTTGAGATTTTCACGCTAATCTCCATGCCGCCGCTTGGCGGCATCATTCACATTTTTTGGCAAAATCAAGCGTCGATGGTAGAGATACACAGCGTGGTCTCTTCCAATACATCCAACAAAACTTTTACCGTATCCAGCGACGTGAAGATGGTCACGTTGTTTTCCACGGCGCACTGACGAATTTCTTGCCCATCGCTCACTCCGCCCGGCGCGCTCAAATCACGCGTGTTGATCACGTAATTGACGTAGCCTTGACGAATTGAGTGTAAAATTTCATCACTGCCCTC
>CAZDOX010000161.1:0-2945 GCA_964507155.1 uncultured Lachnospiraceae bacterium | reverse complement strand
CGAGTGTTCTTAACAGCACTTCAAATGCTGTAAGAACACTCGCCATGGTGCGGGTTAGAGGACTTGAACCTCCACATCATCGCTGACATAAGAACCTGAATCTTACGCGTCTGCCAATTCCGCCAAACCCGCATGCCATACGTTCCGTAGGAACGCAAATCAACAACGTAACTATTATATCACATTTTTTGAAAATGTCAATACTTTTTTTAAAAAAATAAAATTTATTTTTTCCGCATGACAAGCAAACGGTTTCCGGGAGATGAAAAAGTGCGCTGTTTTGAAAACGAACCCGCACTTTTTCATGTTCCGATGTGGTAAAATCGATATGCGCATGCTATTTGCACGGCAAGGTGAGATCACTTGGCGCTATACCAATCGTCGCCGACGGAAACTTCCACACGAAGCGGCACCGCAAACGCTGCGGCATGCTCCATTTCGTCCCGTAAAATTTGCTCTGCTTGCGCGGCAACGTCGCGACGCGCCTCCAGAATCAGCTCATCGTGCACCTGCAAAACCAGTTTGGCGTCAATTCCCGTTTCCTTTAATCGGCGTGCCACGGCAATCATGGCAATTTTGATCACATCAGCCGCCGTTCCTTGAATCGGACTATTCATGGCGACCCGTTCGCCAAACGCTTGCGTCATTTTATTGGGAGATGAAAGTTCCGGGATATAGCGTCGACGTCCGAATGTCGTCGTGACGTATCCGTCGGCTCTTGCCCTCTTCTTGATATCTTTTAGATATTGATCGACGCGCGGATAGCTTGCCAGGTAGCTTTCAATATATTCTTTTGCCTTGGCGCGAGGAATATGCAAATCTTCGGCAAGCGAAAAATCTCCCATTCCGTAGACAATACCGAAATTAATCGCCTTGGCACGTTTTCTCAGTTCCAAAGTCACATGTTCCGGATCGACGCCAAACACGGTGGACGCGGTGGACGTATGAATATCTTTGCCGGAGCAAAACGCCTCTTTCATGACCTCGTCATCGGAAATGGCGGCGAGCAAACGAAGCTCAATTTGTGAATAATCGGCATCGACAAACACGTACTCGTCGTTTTTCGGTACAAAAAATCGTCGAAGTTCCCGTCCCATTTCCGTGCGGATGGGGATATTTTGCAAATTCGGCTCTGCGGAAGAAAGTCTTCCGGTTACCGTCCCGGTTTGCTTAAATGTCGTGTGCACGCGCCCTTGATCATCCACCAGTTTTAACAATCCGTCCACATAGGTGCTCTTCAACTTTGTCACCTGCCGATACTCCAAGATGTCGGAAATGATGGGATGAAAGCGTTGTAGCTTTTCCAGCACGTCCGCCCCGGTGGAATACCCTGTTTTGGTTTTTTTCGGCGCGGGCAATGCCAATTCCTCAAACAAGACAACTCCCAGCTGCTTGGGCGAGTGGATATTAAATTCATGTCCGACGTAAGCGTATATTTTCTCCTCCAAGTCTTGTGTCAGCAATTCCAGCTGTTTGCCGTAGGCAGCCAGTCCGTCGCAATCCAACCGGAATCCCTCGCGTTCCATGTCGCATAGCACCGTGGAGAGCGGCATTTCCATATCGTAGAACACGGACGCTTGTTCGCTTCTCTCCAATTCTTGGTCCAAAACCTCATATAGGCGCCAAACCAGCGGCGCGCACGGATCTTTTTCTTCATCGTAAAGTTCGCGCAAGTAGGACAGCGCCAGACGCTCCAAGTCAAAGCTTCCCTCCCCCGCGTTGAGCACGTAAGCAGCCAACATCACATCAAAGTAAGCAGAGCGGAAATGGATGCCGAAGCGTTCCAACGTCTGATACAACGCCTTGCTGTCGTAGCAAAGCAGACGCGATTGACGCGTCAAAAATGTTTCGATTTGATTTCCATTTTCTTTATCGATCGGGCAGCAAAGCAAGCGCGCGCCGTCATACACCATCAAATTTTCGTCGTGGACAAAGATCGCCAACGGAGCATCCGGTGACAGGGCAAGCAGCGCTGCGACGTTTGTTTTATCCGCTTGTTTTGGGGAATCCGGATGTGTGGCCTGCCGGGGAAGCAGCGCCTCTTCCATAGAGATTTGTCCGAGGTCCGTTGTCGGAACGGAAGGCGTCTTAGCGGAATGGAGAGAAAAACGCTTAATCAAAGCGGAAAACTCCATCCGCGTAAAAAATTCCAATGCGCGCGAAGAATCCATCCCGCCGCTGCGCCAATCTTCCGGGGAATGATCCAACGGCACGTCACGGCAAATCGTTGCCAACGTTTGCGATAGGTAGGCGCTCTCTTTCCCCTCGGTAAGCTTTTTGCGCAAGGAGGGCGTATGATCGGCATGAGGCAGCGTCTCATACAGATGATCGAGCGAACCGTATTCCGCGATCAATCGCAACGCGGTTTTTTCTCCGATACCCGGCACACCCGGGATATGATCCGACGCGTCTCCCATCAGTGCCTTGACATCCACAAATTGCGATGGCAAGACGCCGTATTTTTCCGAAAATGCCGCCTCGTCCATGTCAAGGGTATCCGAATTGGTGGCAAGCAGCACGTGAGTTTGTGGGGAAATCAATTGCAATGCGTCCCGATCTCCGGTCAAAATATAGCAAAGTGCTCCCCGCTCTGCTGCCATTTTGGCAACGGTGCCCAAAATATCATCCGCTTCATATCCCTCTTTTTCCAGAACATGAAATCCCAAAATTTCGGCACATTCTTTACCCGGCGCAAACTGTGCCAAAAGTTCCGGCGGCGTGGGGCGCCGTCCTGCCTTATAGTCGGCGTACATTTGATGGCGAAAGGTTGGTGCCCTCAAGTCAAAAGCCATCACTGCCGCATCCGGGTGCAACAACTCCCACTGCTTCAGAATGATATTGATCATGCCGTATATGGCATTGGTCGGTTGTCCGTCTCGGGTAGACAACGATCGAATCGCATAAAAGGCGCGGTTTATGATGCTGTTTCCGTCCACAGCCAATAT
>CAZDOX010000160.1:0-2947 GCA_964507155.1 uncultured Lachnospiraceae bacterium | reverse complement strand
TCAGCAAGGCACTGCCCTCACCCCCTGCCCCCTCTCCCGCACGCGGGCGAGGGGGATGTCCTTAGTTTTACTTGTCAGGGGAGCTCGCTCCCCTGACGACCCCTCGGCGGTTGACGGTGAGACGGCTGAAAGTTTTTGCACAGCCTATCGGACAGCAGGCGTCCTTTTTATAAGAAGTTCTTGAAGAGGGGTGCGGGGAGGAACTTCTTTCAAGAAGTTCCTATCCCGATATTCGGCGTCCGAGATGGCAGCCGGCACTTCGGCAAGTTCAGGGGGCAAACTCTTCTGACGCCTCTCGCTGTTTTCCTTGCAACATAGAGATCAAACACCAATCACGATGAAGAACTCCTTTTCTTTGCTTTTTTTGCTTCACTGACCATTATTTTACCATAGAATGAAACAAAAAGCAAGGGAAAATCGTAAATAGTAAACGGAAAGCTTCGCTTGGCAAGTTGCGCATCGCAAAAAAATAAAACTTTTCGGTGAAAAACTCTTGACAAATAAGCCACGATGTGATATAATGCCAACGGTTGAACAATTATTCAATTGTTGGAGGTATTTTATGGATCATAAAACCGAAGCCACGACATGCCCGTGCGCTCATCATCCGGACACGATTGAGCGGGAACTGGAGGAAGTTGCCGCGCTGTACCGCGTTTTTGGGGACAAAACCCGCGTTTCGCTGTTGCACGCTTTGCTGGAGCGGGAAAAATGCGTCAACGAACTGGCAAACGAGCTTTCCATGACCCTATCTGCCGTGTCCCATCAATTGCGCATTTTGAAGCAAGCGCACTTGGTTCGCGCACGCCGCGACGGAAAAACCGTGTACTATGCACCCGATGACGATCACGTTCGCAGTATTTTGATGCAAGGGTTGGAACACGTGCGCGAATAACGCGTGCGTGAACATATAAAACACATAAAACAAAAAAGAAAAAATTTTATCTACTTATCTACCATCAAGAAAGGAATGACTCTGATGAAAAAAACGTTTCGCATGGAAAACTTGGATTGCGCCAACTGCGCGGCAAAAATGGAAGCCGCTATCCGAAAATTGGATGGCGTCAACGCTTGCTCGGTGAATTTTTTCGCGCAGAAAATAATGTTGGATGCCGATGACGCTCGCTTTGACGTGATCTTGCAGCAAGCGATCAAAGCAATTCGCAAAGTGGATGCCGACTGCCAAGTCCTCTTGTAATGCTATGACGAAAAAACAATGTAAAACGCTGGTCCGCATTGTGGTGGCTGCCGTCTTGCTGCTCGGCGCTGCTGCCATCACGCGCTTCGTTCCGGCGGCGAGGGAGGGAAGCGCCGCCGTTTACTTAACGATCGGCTGCTTTTTGCTGCCTTACTTGACCATCGGATATGACGTTTTGTGGGAAGCGGTGCGCGGTGTGGCGCACGGACAGATGCTGGATGAAAACTTTTTGATGGCGCTGGCTACCGTTGGCGCCATGGCAATCGGGGAATATGCCGAGGCAACATTTGTGATGCTCTTTTATCAGGTCGGAGAATTGTTTCAATCCATTGCCGTGGGGAAGAGTCGTCGCTCCATTACCGATTTGATGGAAATTCGACCGGAAATCGCTCATGTCCAACGAAACGGTGAAATTTTGGATGTCGATCCTGCCGAGGTCATGGTGGACGAAGTACTGCTGGTTCATCCGGGCGAGAGAGTTCCGCTGGACGCTGTGGTCACGGCGGGGAATTCCTCGCTGGACACCGCTGCGCTGACCGGTGAATCCGTACCGCGCCACGTCGGAGTTGGGGATCGGGTGATCAGCGGTTGCATCAATACCGGTGGCTTGCTGACCGTTCGCGCCACTTGCACCTTTGAACAATCGACGGTTGCGCGCGTGCTGGAACTGGTGGAAAATACAGCGTCGCGCAAATCGCGCAGCGAAGCCTTCATCACTCGTTTTGCGCGCATTTATACGCCCGCCGTGGTAGCGGGCGCGCTGCTGCTGGCGGTGGTACCTCCCTTGTTTGACGGGCAATGGGCAACATGGCTCTATCAAGCGTTGTCCTTTTTGGTGGTGTCTTGTCCTTGCGCACTGGTGATTTCCGTACCGCTGTCCTTTTTCGGCGGGATCGGCGGCGCTGCCAAACACGGAATTTTGTTCAAAGGTTCGGCATATGTGGAGGCGCTGGCGCGCTGCGACACCGTCGTGATGGACAAAACGGGCACGCTGACCCGCGGCACGTTTTCCGTGACATCGGTCATGCCGGCACCGGGGGTGGCGGAAAGGGATCTTTGCGACCTATGCACGCAAGCCGAGCAATTTTCCGATCACCCCATCGCTCGCTCCGTGCGCGACTATGGTGCGGCGCTGCCCGATCCGGCGCGCGTCGGATCGGTGGAGGAGGTGCCGGGCGAGGGCGTGATCGCACAAGTGGACGGAATGTCGGTCGCGGTCGGCAACGATCGCTTGATGGCGCGCTGCCGAATTTCGACGTGTGAGCGGGACAAAATTCAGCCGCCTCCCGGCGCGACGCTGATCCATGTGGCAAAAGACGGAACGTATCTGGGTACCCTTGCCATTTCCGATACCATCAAACCGGAAGCCGTCGAAGCGCTGCACGCGCTGCGGCATTGTGGCGTTCGCCGCTTGATTATGCTGACGGGCGATCGGCGGCAAGCGGCCGAGCAGATCGGCGCGGTGCTGTCGTTGGATCAAGTGATTCCCGAGTGTTTGCCTGCCGACAAAGTGACGCAGCTGGAGCAGATTTTGACTCAAACCCACGCAAGAGACGCGCATGCTGCCGTCGCGTTCGTCGGGGATGGAATTAACGATGCGCCCGTGCTGACCCGCGCCGATGTGGGAATTGCCATGGGGGCGATGGGATCGGACGCCGCGATCGAAGCCGCCGATATGGTGCTGATGGACGATGCGCTCTCCAAAATCCCCAAGGCGATCGCCATTTGCCGCAAAACACGGCGTATTGT
>CAZDOX010000159.1:0-3019 GCA_964507155.1 uncultured Lachnospiraceae bacterium | reverse complement strand
GTCTTCCTTCACCGATTCCAGATAAAGTCCCATATAATCGAAGGTAATCGTATAGTGATCGTTTTGCAATTTTTGTAAAATGCCCCGCGTCGCATCGGCAATATCCGTATACAAAACGTGAATGTGATAATAGCGCTCCGGGTCGGCGTGCTCCATCAGTGATGTGATGGAGACCAATGTATATTTGACAAAATTGTCGTCGCAAGCATAAAAAATATGTATCGGTTGTGTCATGTTCATGAGTCAACGTCCTCCTTGTTCCCTCTCTTGTTGATTTACCTTATTTTTTCATCTCACCATATTGTGTCAGCAGTTCGGCATAGCGCCGATAAATATCGTCAAATTGATGATAGCGGAACACAGCGTGAACTTTCTCCACCTGCCACTGCTTGATATTTTCCGTATGCGGATAGGGAAAATAAAACAATCGCTTGGAAAAATGACGAACAACCGTATGGCGATGCAAAAATTTCTGATCATTGTAACGCTGCGGCAGCATTTTTTTCTTGGTGGTCGAACGAATCAACGCGCTTTGATCGGCAAAGGGCAATTTTTTCTCTCGTAATTTTTGTCTTGCCCGCTGCAGGATGCCGGTTTTTCTCATATATGCCAAATTCCACAGCAGCACACCGGCGTTAATGTAATTCGGGTAAACCAAATATTTTCCGTAATGATCGCGCGCCGCCGCATATTCCACCTCGCTGACATCGATGTCGTACAGCAGATGAATGTCGCGATTGAACATAATGTCCGCGTCCAAATACAGCACCTTATCCGGCAAATCCGGCACCAAATCCGCCAAAAGTCGAATCAGAGTATACGGCGAGCAGTAGGCATTTTCGTTCGGACAGCCGGAAAATTCCTGCCGATACAGCGCTGTCACATCATACAGCGACACCCGATGTTCCGGGTGATTCTCTTGCAGCACTTGCTGCAAAAATTCCGCTTTTTCCGGTTGAATCGGCACGTAACGCGCGTCCATTTCATGCAGATCCATGGTAAACAGATGGACATGAATCGGTTCATTTCCTTGCGAGCGATGCAACACGGACAGCATGCAGGTCAGGACACCGTCAAACACACCGTCGTTGCCGCAAAACAGTAAATTAATCATGGGGATTCCTCCTTGGGGCGATAGCATATATACTCACAATCCGAGCATGCGGCGCGTTCGCACATCTGCTGATATACCGCATCGCGCAAAGCGCGGCGCCTTGCACGCAGCGGAAGCGACGCGTCCGGATAAAACGGGCCGTCCAGATAGGTTTCTATGTTCGGATGCTCGCCGTGTTTTGGTTTCTTATAGACGTTGGTAAAGCAAAAAACCGGCGCGTTCTGTTGCAACGGGTACAAAAACGAAGCGTCTGTGAACGGGCGAATCCTTGTATAATAAGGCCAAATATGCGCTTCCGGGTAAATCACCACCGCTTGTTTTTGCTGCAGCCGAAGACGTATGGCGGCAAGAAAATGTGCCGCGGCGTCGGCGTCATCCGGCAAAGGCAACGCACCCATGTAGGGTGTGACACGTCCCAAAAACGGCATGGAAACGTTGTTGGGGTGAACAATAACGTTGGCATGGGTGGGATAGGTGACAAAGGTGGGAATCAGCGCGTCCGCGACAACTTGCGTATGGTTTCCGTACAGAAAAAATCCTTGTCCGCTCACCTCGCGCAGTTTTTCCCGACCGATCACGCGGTGACGGAACTTTCCGCGCAGATAGCACGCAGCCAGCGGCGTAGCCACCCCGCGATACCAAAACCAATGCGCCGCAGCAGAGCGATCATAGCGATAACTCCCGTCGATACGACGCGGCGAGATCTGTGCCGTGGAAAACTCGTCCTGCAGCAGATCGGTATATTCAATCGTTTTTTTCTTATTTTCTTTGGTTTTCATATTGTCTAACTCTTTTATGTGGTTTTCAATACTATTTTATCACATATCGATAACTTTGTCAATAGTTTTCAAAAAATTCATATCTTTTGTGGCTCTGAGCGTTTTTTCTTCATTTTTCGCTTTTTTCGCTTTTTTCGTTCTGCCGTCCTTGGAATCGGACACGCGCGGCAAAGAAAAACTCTGTTTGATCGAATCACGGAAAATTATCCGCCAAATCCCTTGACAAACGGGAGAAAAAGTGTATAATTATGATGAAGTAATTGTGTGTGCCCTTAAAATCGGCACGTAGGAAAGGACGATATCATCATGAAAATTGTTACTTTTGGTGAAATTATGCTGCGCCTTGCGCCGGCAGGATATTACCGCTTTGTTCAAGCCGACACGCTCGGTGCCACCTTTGGCGGCGGAGAAGCAAATGTTGCCGTCTCGCTGGCCAATTACGGCATGGACGCGGCTTTTGTCACCAAGCTGCCCGACCACGACATTGGGCAAGCCGCAGTTAATTCGCTGCGCCGCTATGGCGTTGACACATCGAAAATCACCCGTGGTGGAGATCGCGTTGGCATTTACTACCTGGAAAAAGGCGCTTCTCAACGCCCGTCCAAGGTCATTTACGACCGCGCGGGTTCGGCCATCGCCACCGCCACCGCAGCCGATTTCGATTGGGATGCCATTTTTGACGGCGTGGATTGGTTCCATTTTACCGGAATTACCCCGGCGCTAGGCGACAATGTTGCGGACATTTGTCTGCAAGCGTTGCAAGCGGCAAAAGCGCGCCACATCACGGTCAGCTGCGACTTAAACTACAGAAAAAAGCTGTGGAGCAAGCAAAAAGCAGGTGAGGTGATGGGAAAACTGTGCCAATATGGGGACGTTTGCATTGCCAACGAGGAGGACGCGGCGGATGTATTCGGAATCAGCGCAGCCGACACCGACGTCACGCGCGGCGAGGTGAATCATGAGGGGTACAAAGACGTGGCTCGGCAGCTTGCCGATCGGTTTGGGTTCCGCTATGTTGCCATTACCCTGCGCACCTCTCTGTCCGCCAATGATAACGATTGGGCAGCCATGCCGAAGGAGAACGCACTTCCGTCGTACAGCATGGCTGCCCAATCGTTATCATTGG
>CAZDOX010000158.1:0-3049 GCA_964507155.1 uncultured Lachnospiraceae bacterium | reverse complement strand
ATCTTTCTTTATCTTTTCGTCAGATTTTTTTCACCCCAACTATTGACAAAGAGCCAGAAATTTCTCCCCGTATGTTTAATTTCGTTCATGAACAAATTCTTGATAAATCGCGCGGATGGCGTTTTCATAGTCTTTTTCATCCACACCGATGATGATATTCAACTCACTGGAGCCTTGGTCGATCATCCGAATGTTGATGCCCGCCTGCGCCAACGAATCAAACACCCGCGCCGCGGTTCCCTTGGCTTTGACCATAGCGCGTCCGACCACCGCGACCAGCGCCAATCCGGCTTCCACCGAAATATGATCCGGGCGCGTGCGGCGCTGCAGCGCAGCCAGCAACTTTTCTTCTTTTCCCTCAATCGCCGCGGTCGGCACCACCACGCTCAGTGTATCGACGCCGGACGGAATATGCTCGAACGATACTTCATAATCTTCCAGCACATCCAGCACACGGCGAATAAATCCGATTTCCGAATTCATCATATCCTTATCGATACTGATGACGGAAAATCCTTTGCGGCCGGCGACGCCGGTAATCACACGATGTGCGTCATAACTGCCCGTGCTGGCAACGATCATCGTTCCGGCATCATCGGGAGCGTTGGTATTTCTGATATTGATCGGTATCCCGGCGGTGCGAACCGGAAAGACCGCGTCCTCGTGCAGCACGGTTGCGCCCATATAGGACAACTCGCGCAGCTCGCGGTAGGTAATTGTCTCAATGGCGCACGGTTGATGAATAATGCGCGGATCCGCCATCATAAAGCCGGACACATCAGTCCAGTTTTCGTACATATCCGCGTTCACGGCGCCCGCCACGATGGACCCCGTCACATCCGAGCCGCCGCGCGAGAACGTCTTTATGGTTCCGTTCGGCATGATGCCGTAGAACCCGGGAATCACGGCATACTCATGTTTTTTCAACTCCTCTGCCATAGCAGTACGGGTTCTCTCCGCGTCATACGTCCCGTTATCTTTGAAGAAAATGACATTTTCCGCATCAACGAAAGCAAAACCCAAATATTTGGCGAGAATCAGGCTGTTCAAATATTCGCCGCGAGAGGCAGCATAATCGCGCCCCGAGGCGTGCGACATGGCGTTTTTAACATATTCCAGTTCGCCCTCAATGTCGAAATTTAGTCCCAAATCGGCAATAATTCCGTTGTAGCGATCTTTGATATTCTGATAATACTCGGTAATGTCCTCGTGATTGCGAATCATGTCATAGCAACGATAGAGCATATCGGTGACTTTCACATCGGCGGAAAAGCGCTTACCGGGCGCCGAGGCGACCACATAGTGGCGATCGGGATCCGATTTGACGATTTGTGCAACCTGGCGAAAATGCTCGGCGTCTGCCAGCGAGCTTCCCCCAAACTTAACAACTTTCATTTGCATGGTATCTGTTTCCGTACCTTTCTTTGATAAATAATCCGTTTGCCATATATTATATGACAAATTTCGCATTTTGTCAATAGTTTTTTGGCGGCGTCACGTCAGTGCAAAAAACTGCTTATTTACGAATGGAAACGCCCAACGTGTGTTCCAGCGTGCCGAGAATTTTCGCGGAGACCTTATCGGCTTCTTCCACCGTCAGCGTACGGTCGACGGCGCGAAGGGAAACGCGCAGCGAAAGCGATTTCTTTCCTTTGCCCAGCTGCGGACCGCGATACAAATCGAACAGCGTCACATCCTCTACCAATTTTCCTCCCGCACGGGTGATCGCAACGATCAGAGCGCCGACCTCCATATCTTCGTTCACGACGAAAGAGAAATCCCGGGTCGTCGCGGGGAATTTCGGCAGCGGCTTGTACTCGACTGTCAGGTTCCGCGCGGCAAAAACAGCTTCGAAATCCAACGCGCCGGCATAAATCGGAGCGCTTAAACCGTAATTTGCGGCAGTCAGCGGGTGCACTTGTCCGAATACGCCAAGCGCGCTGCCGTCGGGAGCCAAAACGGTCGCGCAGCGTCCGGGATGATAGATCGGATCATCGGAGCACGCGGTAAAGGTAGCATGATCAATTCCCGCAACGGAAAGAACGTTTTCCACAATGCCTTTCAGCGCATAAAAGTCCGTATTTCCGTACATACCGAGCGTGAGAACCTTGTTTTCGGCGGGCAGCTGCTCGGGATCGTCGGCAGGAAGGTAGACCGTTGCCATCTCAAACAGACGAACGTTTTCGTTGGAGAAATTGGAGTTTCTTGCCAGCACGTCCAACATAGACGGAATTGCCGTGGTACGCATGACCGACGTATCTTCTCCAAGCGGATTGGAAATGACGACGTTTTTGCGCAACGGACTGTCGGACGGCAGGCGGATTTTATCGTAAAAGCGAGGACTAATAAACGAGAACGTGTGAATTTGAGACAATCCCATGCCGTACAAGGCCCTTTCCACGGACAGTTCAAACGCTTGTTTCTCGTTTCTTCCGCCTTGCGTGGTCTGCGCGTCCATGCAAGTGGACGGGAGGTTATTGTACCCGTAAATACGGATAATTTCCTCGGCGATATCATTCATGCACGTGATGTCCGCACGGAACGAGGGGGGCGTCACGGTTCCGTCGTCATGAAGAGTAAATTCCAACTTGCGCAAGATATCCTGCATGGCGGAAAGCGGAATATCGGTGCCCAAAAATACGTTGATCACATCGGCATCCAGCGGCAACGTAACCGGGGTCGCAACGCCGGGGTAAAGATCCAACATTCCGTCGACCACGTCCCCTGCGTCCAGCAATTCAACCAATTCGCAAGCACGCTGCAGACCCGGCAACGTGTTCTCCGGATCCAATCCTTTTTCAAAGCGGGCGGAAGATTCCGTGCGCATGCCGTTTTTCTTGGCTGTGACGCGCACGGATGCGCCGTTAAAGCATGCGCTTTCAAAGACAACCGTCCGCGTGGCGTCGGTAATTTCGCTGTTCGCGCCGCCCATTACGCCCGCCAGTGCCACAGCTTTTTTGTCGTCGGCGATAACCAGCATGGTATTGTCCAACGTGTGATCCTGATCATCCAGCGAACGGAAAGATTCTCCGTTGGTCGCGCGGCGAAC
>CAZDOX010000157.1:0-3065 GCA_964507155.1 uncultured Lachnospiraceae bacterium | reverse complement strand
ACCGCCGCGCTGTCCACAGCGGCGACAAAGGCGTCGGCAGCGGAGGGATCCTTGGTTAAAATCGCCTCGCTGTGATGCGTGGAATGGGCGGCGATGTGCGCGATCGCCTCTTGCAAATCGTCTACGACGCAAATTGCCAGAGTGTAATCCAAAAATTCCGTATCAAAGTCCATTTCACCGGCAGCCATGCCGTGCGCCATATACGGTAAGGCACGCCGATCACAGCGAAAAGCAACCGGAACCATCCCGTCTGCGCTGCGCGCCGTGTGCAGCCTTTCGTCCAAAAGGGGCAAAAAATCCGCTGCGATGTTTCGATGAACCAAGCATACTTCGCAAGCATTGCAAACCGACGGGCGGCTGCATTTCGCATTTTCCACCACGCTGAGCGCCATCTCCAAATCCGCCCCGGCGTCCACGTATATGTGGCAAATGCCGGTGCCCGTTTGAATCACGGGCACGCGTGCCTGTTCCACGCACGCGCGAATCAATCCGGCTCCGCCGCGGGGAATCAGTAAATCAACGTAACCGACAGCCGTCATCAATGCGGTAGCGCTCTCGCGCGTCGTATCTTCAATCAATTGAACCAGATTGACGTTGAATCCCACTGCCGCCAAGCCGCGTCGCAGCGCTTGCACGATGGCATACGAGGAGGCGAACGCTTCTTTCCCACCGCGCAAAATGCAAACGTTACCGCTTTTTAACGTCAGCGCCGCCGCGTCCGAGGTGACGTTGGGGCGACTTTCATAAATAATGGCGACAACGCCGATCGGCACCGCGCGCTTTTCGATGATCAATCCGTTGGGACGCTCCACGCGAGAGAGTACCTCCCCCACCGGATCCGGCAGAGCGGCAACGTCCAGTATGCCCTGCGCCATCCCCTCTATGCGGGAGGCAGTTAGGGTCAGACGATCCAACATCACCGGAGACAGCGTCCCTCGCGCTTTTTCCACATCTTCCCGATTGGCGCGTAAAATCGCGTCGGAGGCGTCGGTCAGTGCCTTTGCCATGGCAAGCAGCGCTTTGTTTTTGCCATCGGTCGTCAAAGAGCCGATGGACCGCGCCGCCTCTTGGGCGTTTTGTAAGATTTCTGTTGTCGTTTTCATCAGTTTCCTCACATTTCTCTTACCTTTTTGATTCAGCGATGAGATTAAACGGTTATACGGTGTTCTGTGATTCGCATTTGCGCGGCGCGATAAATCGCGTGCCGACATCCTCGCCGTCGACAATCCGATACAGCAGCTCGGGATGCTCGCCGTTGGCAATGATCATGTCGACCCCCGCCTCCATACACAGCTGCGCCGCATGCAGCTTGGTTTTCATTCCTCCGGTTCCTCTCTCGGAACCGCGCCCGCCAGCCAAAGCAAGAATGGAGTCATCCAGGGTTGTCACGCGGGAAATCAGCCGAGCTTCCGAATTTTTGTGAGGGTCGGCGGTGTACAACCCGTCAATATCCGAGAGCAAAATCAACAAATCCGCCTGAATTTGCACCGCCACGATGGCACCCAGTGTGTCATTTTCCCCTACCGAGATTTCTGCGGTGGACACCGTGTCGTTTTCATTGATGATCGGCAGCACGTGCCACAACAGCAGCTGTTGCATGGTGTTTTTGAAATTCTCACAGCGCTGTGCGTCGCGAACGTCCTCTCCGGTCAGCAATATTTGCGCTACCGTGTGATTGTACCGCGAGAACAGCGAATCATACGTATACATCAGCTCGCATTGACCGACGGCAGCGGCGGCTTGCTTCCCGGGCATGTCCGCCGGGCGACCGGGAAGAGCCAATTTCCCCACGCCCATGGCAATTGCTCCCGATGAAACCAAAATAATTTCATGCCCCGCGTTTTTTAAATCGGCAAATGTGGCGCACAGTTCCTCCACGCGCCGAATGTTCAGCCTGCCCGTTGCGTGCGTCAGCGTCGACGTTCCTATCTTGACTACGATTCTCATGGTGATGACGATTCCTCTCACGCTCTTTAGCGCTTTACTTCCTTAAAGTTATTGACATATTATACCACGAAACGGTTAATTTGTCAAGAAAATTTTCTTCCCTTGCGCAAAGGTTTTATGTCAAAATCACACCATTTTCCGCTACCTTGCGCATAATCGAACGATTTTGCCTTGAAATTTGCAACTTTTACCGTTTGTTCAAAAAATGTTAAAATTATTTCTTAATATTTCGTCATAATCTTGATTTTTTGAGGATTTTGTTGTATAATATAAAATGCCATGTGCGGAAATTTCAAAAAAGGAGTATGTTACATATGACCGAATCCAAAACAACGTCGACTGCCCCAACCGGCGAGGAGCAAAATGCCGAGGTCTCTTTGACAACGCCGCCACAAAAAAAGAAAAAACGCCGCAGACGCTTGGGGGATCGCGCCGACGGACGCAAATTGCGTACCATTCCCGCAATGACGAAATTCATGCCTTATATCATGGCGCGCCGCAGCGACGCGTGCAACACGTTTTCCGATTCGCTGGAAATATCCGCTGCCGATCGCTATTGCCGCCAAAAAGTGCGCGAGGGTCTGACCGGTTTTTCCATGCTGCATGTGTTCTTGGCTGCTTACGTGCGCATTATTTCCCAATATCCTGCCGTGAACCGTTTTGTCAGCGGGCAAAAAATTTACGCCAGAAACGAAATTGTTTTTGTTATGACCATTAAAAAAGACATGCGCTTGGACAGCGAGGACACTTGCATTAAAGTGAAATTTGAACCGACCGACACCGCCGAACAAGTATACGAAAAGTTCAACGCGGTGGTCGAAGCAAACAAAGCGGACGAGAATGAAAAAAGTTCGTTCGACATGCTGAATAAGGCGCTGGTCAAAATCCCGGGACTTTTGTGCCGCTGGACGGTTAAGCTTCTTTCATTTATGGATTATTTCGGCTGGCTCCCCCGCGCGCTGACGGATTTGAGTCCGTTCCACGGTTCCATGATCATCACGTCCATGGGATCTTTGGGCATCCGCCCTATTTACCACCATATCTATGATTTTGGCAATTTGCCGGTATTTTTATCGTACGGAACCAAATATTTCCGTCTGATGCCCGGGAGTGACGGC
>CAZDOX010000156.1:0-3137 GCA_964507155.1 uncultured Lachnospiraceae bacterium | reverse complement strand
TTGCGGCAGACCGATACAAAAAGCCAGCGAGGAAGCGTATTTCTTCAAAATGAGCAAATATGCCGATCGCTTGATGGATCATATTGAGACGCACCCGGAATTTATCGAGCCGGAAAGCCGTAAAAAGGAAATCGTCAACAACTTTTTGAAAGCGGGGTTGCAAGATCTGTGCGTTTCCCGCACCTCGTTCACCTGGGGAATCCCCGTGGAGAGCGACCCCAAGCACGTGACCTACGTATGGTTGGACGCGCTGGCCAACTATATTACCGCCATCGGCTACAATCCGGACAAGTCGTTTGACGAGCAGGATGAAAAGTTCAAGAAACTTTGGCCCGCCGACGTGCACATCATCGGTAAAGATATCATTCGTTTTCACACCATCTATTGGCCGATTTTCCTGATGGCGTTGGGTCTCCCCCTCCCCAAAAAAGTTTTTGCCCACCCATGGTTCAATTTCGGCATGGACAAAATGTCAAAATCGCGCGGCAATGTGATTTATGCCGACGAATTGGCGGAAAAATTCACGGTGGACGGCGTGCGTTACTACGCGCTCTCCGAAATGCCTTACGCCAACGACGGTTCGATCACCTATGAAAACGTCATCAAACGCTTTAACACCGACTTGGTCAACAATCTCGGCAACTTGGTCAAGCGCACGTTGGATATGCAAAAGAAATATTTTGATCGCGTGGTGCAATCCCCGACCGCGCGGGATCCGCTGGACGAGGAGGTCATCGCGTCTTGCGTCACCGCATATCAAAACGTGGTGGCGTGCATGGACGCTTATCACGTGGCGGACGCCTTGGAGGCGATTTTCGTCATGCTTTCCCGCGCCAACAAATATATCGATGAAACGACGCCATGGACGCTTGCCAAGGATCCGTCGCAGCGCGAACGGCTGGGTACGGTGCTGTACACTCTGCTGGAAGCCATTCGCTGGGGCGCGGTCTTACTGACCCCGTTTATTCCGACCACGGCGCAAACGATTTTGGAAGAGCTTGGCACCGTGGCACGCGGCTATCGGTCGATCGGGACAAAGGAGCTCTTCGGCGCGCTGACGGTCGGCAGCACCGTAGCGGAATCCACGGTACTCTTCCACCGCATTGACGAGGCGAAAATGCTATCGGAGCTGGAAGCGGAGCGCCAAGCGAAGATCGACGCAGAAAAAGCCGCCGCTCCCGCAGAGGAACCGGAGGGGTGTGCGCTGATCGGGATTGACGATTTTATGGCGGTGGAGCTGCGCTGCGCGCAGGTTATCGCTTGCGAAGCGGTTCCCAAGGCGAAAAAATTACTCAAACTGCAACTGGATCTCGGCTATGAAAAGCGGCAAGTGGTCTCCGGCATTGCCAACTACTATAAGCCGGAGCAGCTGATCGGCAAAAAGATCATTGTCGTTGCCAATCTGAAACCGGCAACCTTGTGCGGCGTCGAATCCAACGGAATGATTCTTGCCTCGGGCGAGACGACCGTTCGCGTGGTCTTTTTGGATCCGGAAACGCCGCTGGGCGAGAGAATCCGCTAAGTTGAGCAGACTTTGGCACAAGGCACGCCATCATACGGCAAAATACAATTTCGGAGGTTTCCTTTTCTATGAAAATTACCGTCATCGGGTGCGGGCGTTGGGGTTCGCTGATCACTTGGTACTTGGATCGATTGGGGCATGAGGTCACGCTGTACGGGAAGTCGACGTCCCCCGACATGCAGCGCTTTCTCGCAACGCGAAACAACGATTTGCTTGCCCTGCCGGATTCCGTTCAACTGACCACCGATATTCAAAAAGTATCTTGCGCGGAAACCGTCATCATATCCATTCCCTCGCAAGCGCTCTCGGGACTGATGGATGAGTTGAAGCCGCTGAATCTGAAAGACAAAATTATCGTCCTTTGCATGAAAGGCATCGAAGTGACCACCGGGCGCAGGCTCAGCGAAATTGCCGCAGACGCGCTGGATGCTTCATGTCCTATTGCCGTGTGGCTGGGTCCCGGGCATGTTCAAGAGTTTTATCAAGGTCACCCCTCCTGCATGGTGATCGATTCCGATAACGAGCAAGTCAAGCGCCGCTTGGTGGACGAGTTTTCCGGCGATTTGATTCGATTCTACTACGGACAAGATTTGATTGGCAACGAAGTCGGCGCCGCAGCCAAAAACGTCATCGGCATTGCTGCCGGCATGTTAGACGGCTACGGTCTTGGCACGCTCAAAGGAGCGCTGATGGCGCGCGGGACGCGAGAAGTGGCGCGGCTGATCAAAGTGATGGGGGGAAACGAGCTTTCCGCTTACGGATTGTGCCACCTGGGGGATTATGAAGCGACGGTATTTTCGCCCCATTCGCACAACCGCGCCTTTGGAGAATGTTTTGCCAAGGGCAAGCCGTACGCGGCGCTGGCGGAAGGATATTATACCGCTCGCGCCATGATGGGACTGAGTGAGAAATATCAGGTGGAATTACCGATCTGCCGCGCCGTGTATCAAATTTTGTACGAGCAGGCCGATTGCCGCCAAACGCTGATGGAATTAATGACCCGACCGCTGAAAAACGAGTTTTGATCGGGCAAAGCGTGGGGAAAAACTTCTTAAAAGAAGTTTTTCCCCATACCCCTTTTCAAGAATTTTTCATTAAAAGGATAGCTGCTGCTCCGAGAAATGTGCAAAAGTTATTTGCGGTTTCACCGGCACCCGCCCAGCCAAGGAGGTGAGGCGCGGGGCGGGACGCAAATAGCGGGATAGGAACTTCTTGAAAGAAGTTCCTCCCCGCACCCCTCTTCAAGAACTTTTTGAAAACAAGATGACAGCTGTTCCGTGGGCGGTGCAAAAATTATTCGCCATCCCACCGGCACCCGCCCAGCCAAGGAGGTGGGGCGCGGGGCGGGAACTTCGGCGTCTGAGATGGTCCCGCCCCGCAAGGGAACGAGAAACGCAGGAAAAAACTTCTTAAAAGAAGTTTTTCCCCGCACCCCTTTTCAAGAACTTTTTGAAAACAAGATGGCAGCTGTTCCGTGGGCAGCGCAAAAATTCTCCGCCATCTTCCCCGGCAACTACCGTGGGGTCGTCAGGGGTGCGCAGCTCCCCTGACAAGAAAAACTAAGGACACCCCCTCGCCCGCGTGCGGGGGAGGGGGCAGGGGGTGAGGGAAAAAG
>CAZDOX010000155.1:0-3172 GCA_964507155.1 uncultured Lachnospiraceae bacterium | reverse complement strand
ATGCGAATTTTGGAATCCGGGGCAAACCCGGGCAGCACGCGCGAGGCGTGGTAATCGTCAAACAGCTTTCCGCCGAACTCTAAGTAAAGCTTTCCTCCGAAATAATTGATGCGCTCTCGGATTTTCTCCGATTGCGTGCTCAGATATTTGTCGTTGTCAAAACCAATTTGGTACATAGTCATTCCATGCCTTTCCGGATCATCTGTCAATTATTGATCTTAATTTAGATAAATAGATAAAAATAATAAAATTTTGTCAATCAATCAGCGCCATGGTTCGTTTTGCCATGTCGGAAATTTTCACTTGCGCGTTGCCGACAATATCGGTGCAAAGGGTATCGCAAATGGGGGAGGTAAACTGCGTCGGAACCGCCGCCGCGCCGGTGATCATTCCGATGATGGATCCGACGGTGGCGCCGTTGCAATCGGTGTCCATGGCAGCCATGACGGCATACCCCAGTGTTTTGGTATAATCGGACTCGCCCCAAAGCAAGGAGGCTACCACGATCATGGCATTGGGCAACGTATGAACGGCATGGTGCAATTCGCGCTGCGGGTATTTGGTATGAATCCGATCGATCGCCTCCGCAAACGAAAGACCGACGTCATAGTAAGAAAGGATTTGATCGATTTCTTCTTTCAGACGGCTTTTTTGCGGGATGGTCCTCAAACCGGTTTCGACGATATGACGAATATCGTTACTGACCGCGGCTTCGGCAATCATCGCGGCGACAAACATTTCCCCGTAAATTCCGTTTTTGGTATGCGTGCAGCAAGCATCGCGATAAGCCATATCGGCGGCGGCATACGGGTCGCCCGGCGATATGTACCCAAAAAAGTCCCCGCGAATTTGCGCACCGATCCATTCGCGGTACGGATTTCTGACGTACCCGGAACGGGGTGGCAGAATATGCGACAAGAAATTTCGGAACGCCGCTTGCTCCGCGGTGCAAAGGCAAAGCGCCGGGAAATTTCGCAACCAGCCTTCCACAATATCAAGAGAGGTAAAATTTTTGCCGTAACGTTCGACAATGCTCAAAGCCAGCGTGGTATAATTGGTATCGTCGTCGGCGGGCGAATACCCATGAATATTTTCGATAAAACAGTTATTTTTGAAATTGGGATCGTCAAAAAACGGGTCGTCGGAGGGATGATTCACCCGACCGTGCAAATAGCGGGTAATCGGGTAATTATCATCGGCCTCGGCAATCTTTCTGATATAATCGCGCGTGCGATTTTCCACCGGTTTGCCGAGCAGGCACCCCGTGACGCGACCGATCCAAGCACCGTGGATTCGATCCTCCAGTTCGTTTTTATCGTACGGTTGCGCGGCGGTGCGCGGTGCACGTTCGCGGCAAATGCCCTCCATGTCGCTCGGTTCCACATATCGGGGATGCTCCGGTTCGGGAACTGCTTCCATCTCATCAACCAAGCTCATCACGGTTTGATATTCCTCTTCCGTCAAGGCACGTGTCACGCCAAGATCGGCGACACGTTGTTCAAACGCGCGCATATCTTTGCCCTCATCGCAGCATTGAAGAAATTCGATTTTGGCAGCGTCGTGATAACAATACCACATGTGTTGTTTCAGCATAGTCGTTCACCTTTCCTTTGATCTAAGTTTGTCCGTTTACCGATCGATTCGTGACCGAAAGACGATATAATGATACCACATTTCCGCCTTTTAAGCAAGTGTTTTTTTCAAATTTGCGGCAAAAATTTATAAGATGTAAAACGGATCCATGGAAAATCCGTGTTTTATGCGATGGGATCTTGCAACATTTCGTCCAACATGCTGCGGATTTTTTTCCTATCTTTGAGCATATATTCGTGCATATTGTATTCCGCTTCCCAGACGTAAGTGTCGAAACAGCAGCGCAGCAGATGGCACAGTTCCCGACGACGTTTGGTCTCACGGTCGCAAACACGCACATCGCGCCCGTAGCCGGCAATAAAATCGTCGCAGAGCATCCAGCAAATCTGACAGAAATCAAATTCAACGTCGCCCCACATGCCTCGGTCCGGGTCGATCAGTGCGCCAAAGACGGGCGGGTCAACATCGGTGCGCGCCAGAATGTTCCCGGGGCCCATGTCGGTGTGTACCAATGTTGCCTCACGGACCGTGTCGGCCAGCGGCTTATGGATGCGGTAGACTTCCCGCAGATCTCGGATGTCACGCGGTTCAAAAATGTCAAATTTGGTAGCGACCGAAAGATATTCCTCAATCTCCCACTGCAAGCACTCCCCCCAAGTGTCAAAGCCGCCTCCCCGCGCCACGTCGGGCAGCCGACCGAATTTTTTGCTCTTAATGGTATGCATGGTTGCCACTTGCCTGCCGTATGTGCCGAAAAGATCGGCATGAAGCTGCCCTTCCGGCTTGATATCGTAAAAATTTTTGGAGGGAATGTAGCGAACAATCATATAATCGCGATCCAGCATGCTTTTGTCGGTCGAAAGCGCCAGCACCTCGGAGACGGGAATGTCTTTTGCGCGGCAGAGATCGTAAAACATCGCCTCGGTTTCCATCAAATGGTGTTCAAACGGCATCAAAAGATGGCGATTGATCGGCCCCATGCGCAAAACGACCTTGCCGGCATCGGCAGTATCGACGAAATAAGTGGTGTTGAATAGTCCTCCGCTGAGCAGACGGTACCGAATCGGCGTTGTGTGCAGCGCCTTTTCGATCACCAAGCGCAGCTCTTCGTCGGTCAATTCTTGATATAATGAGGTATGAATTTCCATGGTATTGTCCTTTCGAAAGCATTTTCTTTCGACCATTATAGCATAACCGTATGGGAAAGTCAAGACGACGGATAAAAGTCCGTCATAAAAACGAAAAAAGGCGACGCTTGGTAAAAAACCAAGTATCGCCGATTTTCTTGTTGTCTTACCGCGCAAAGCAGATTAGTCCGCGTAAACGCTGACTTGCTTCTTGCTCTTTGTCTTTTGCTCAAACTTTACTCTACCGTCAATCAGAGCAAACAACGTATCATCGGAACCGATGCCGACATTGTTGCCGGGATGCACCGCTGTTCCTCTTTGTCTGATGATGATATTGCCGGCACGAACGCTCTGACCGTCAGACTTCTTCACGCCAAGGCGCTTGGATTCGCTGTCGCGACCGTTCTTGGTAGAACCGACACCTTTCTTGTGAGCAAAGAATTGTAAACTAA
>CAZDOX010000154.1:0-3174 GCA_964507155.1 uncultured Lachnospiraceae bacterium | reverse complement strand
CGGGGGAAAACTTCTTAAAAGAAGTTTTCCCCCGCGCCCCTTTTCAAGAACTTTTTATAAAAAAGGGTGGCTGTTGCTCCAAAGACGGTGCAAAAACTTTCAGCTGTCCTCACGGCAACAGCTGAAAACTTTTGCTTAACAATCAACAGCCGACCAGCCAAGGAGGTGGGGGCGGGGGGCGGAAACTTCGGCGTCCCACGATGGTTCCGCCCCCGCAGGGAAACGTCGAGATAGGAACTTCTTGAAAGAAGTTCCTCCCCGCACCCCTCTTCAAGAACTTTTTATAAAAAGGATGGCGCTGTACCAAAGGCTGTGCAAAGAATTTCAGCTATCCCACCGGCAACCGCCGTGGGGTCGTCAGGCGTTCTTTCGCAGCATAGACGCTCAAACAACAACATGATGAAGAACCATAAAAAGATAAAAAACTGGGGAGGAACCGAGAAAAGATTCCTCCCTGATATTTATTTACACACCGCAAGCGGAAAGTGCCGCCGCAATCGCTTGCCCCCAAGCAGGGTACGCCGATGGGAGCAAGTGAATCCCGTCCGGATGGAAGAGCTCCACGCGGCTGCGCCCGTCAGAATCGCAGTATGCTGCTTCTGCGTCCAAATATGCCGCCCATGGTAACGGTTGGCAAAAATCACGCATAGCTGAATTAGCTGCATCGATAGCGCCGCGTCTTTTGTCTGCTTCCGGGCCGACAATCCCCGTCACGGTCGGAGCGATATCGGTCGGGCGGACGATGGAAAGAAACGCGATCGTCGCTTGCGGCTGCACCTGATGCAACCAGTGGAAAAATTCTTTGACGTCCGCCAGATACGCGGTCAGCGGCACACCACCTTGAAACATATCGTTGATTCCCACATGCACCACAATACAGCGCGGAGATGTCGGAAAGACAAAACGCGGCACCACCAGCTGCTTTAAGTCGGATATACAATATCCCCCGACGCCGAAGTTGGAAATATCTCCAATCAAACCGGTATCGCTCTCCGGGTCATCCCAATTATGAAACAAAGAATCTCCGATCAGCGCGATTTTTCCGTTTTGCGCAGCGACAGCCACGCGATCCAGTTCAAGCATTTTAGCTTCTGCCAGCGGGTGCGGGTGTGCGCACGGCGCGTACTCCAACGCGATGGTTGTCTCACTTCCGTCGCCGCGGACCGTGATCGCGCGTCCCGCTTCATCATAGCGCGCAGTTTCAATCGTTCCTTCATAGGTCAGCATGAGGCGCAGCTCCCTCGCGCTTGCCAATTTGGCAAGTGCCACATTGGACACGACGGCGCGTCCGTGCTCTACCGCACTACCGAGAATTTTGGTTACTCGCATTGCAAAATCTCCTTATTTGACATAATCAAATTCAAAATCGTAAATCGATACCGTATCTCCGTCGCGGCAACCGGCAGCTTCCAGCTGTTCAAAAACCCCGCCTTTTTGCAGAGAACGTTGAAAGAAATTCAACGATTCGTAATTGTCAAAATTTACTTGATTCATCAAATTGTAAATCCACGCGCCGGTGACGATAAATCGACCGCCCTCAAAGCGAATTTCCGTCACTTTTCCGGTATCTGCCACAACATCGTCTTCCGTAAGTTCAGACTCGTATACGCGGATGGGCGGCAGATCTTGCAACCGATCCCACACATGCAAAACCATGTCCCGGATTCCCTGCCCCGTGGCTGCGGAAATATACATCAGTTCATAGCCGCACGCGCGAACGTAATTTTCCAATTCGCGCAGCTTGTCCGAATTTTCTTCCATGATGTCGCATTTATTTGCCAAAATGATTTGCGGGCGCAGCGCCAATTCCGGACTATACCGCTCCAGTTCACGGTTGATCATTCTAATATCCTCAATGGGATCTCTTCCCTCCGATTCGGAAACATCCACCACGTGCAGCAATAACCGGCAGCGATCAATGTGCCGCAAAAAATCATGACCCAATCCCGCGCCGTCCGATGCGCCTTCAATCAAGCCGGGAATATCGGCTGCGACAAAGCCGTTCTCTCCATGCACGCGAACCACCCCGAGATTGGGAGAAAGGGTTGTAAAATGATAAGCGGCAATTTTGGGGCGCGCTGCGCTGATTTGTGCTAAAATCGATGATTTTCCCACGCTGGGAAATCCGATCAAACCGACATCTGCCAACATTTTCAACTCCAAAAGTACGATTTTTTCTTCGCCTTTGGTTCCGTTTTTGGCAAACATCGGAACTTGTCTGGTCGGCGTCGCGAAGTGGCGATTGCCCCATCCGCCGCGTCCGCCGCGGCAGGCGATAAAATCTTCCCCGTCGGACATATCGTGAATGACTTTTCTGCTTTCCGCATCTTTGATCAGCGTTCCGCGCGGGACGGGAATGATCAGATCGTCTGCCGTAGCACCGTGAAACTTATCGCCCTTACCGTTTTCTCCGTTCGCTGCCACAAACTTATGCCGATACCGATAAGCCAGCAACGTATTGACGCCGTCGTCCACACGGAAGACAATATTTCCGCCGCGTCCGCCGTCTCCGCCCGCCGGTCCGCCGGCAGATACATATTTTTCTCGATGAAAAGCGATCGCTCCGTTTCCGCCGTCTCCCGCTTTTATTTCCAGTTTCACATGATCGATCAACATAGTTAGATTTCCCCTCTCACTCTTTGTTTTGCGTCTTACGTTGCCTAGTGCTGCCTTAAACCGACGAATCTCCCTTTTGCTTGATGATCATCCGAATCGGCGTTCCCTCAAATCCGAACGTATCACGAAGACAATTTTCTATATAGCGCTGGTAGGAAAAGTGGAACAATTCCACCGAATTGCAAAAGAGAACGAACGTCGGCGGTGCCACGGCATTTTGCGTCATATAGTAGATTTTTAACCGACGCCCTTTGTCGGACGGCGGCTGCGTCCGATTGGTGGCTTCGCTCAATACGTCGTTTAAAATTCCGGTGGTGATGCGCATGGTATGCTGTTGATGGACGCGAACGATGGTTTCAAAAATATTGGGCAATCGTTGCCCGGTCAGCGCGGAAACGTAAAGTTGCGGCGCGTATGGCATATAGGCCAATGCTTCACGGATTTTACGCGTAAATTCCCCCATGGTTTTGGAATCTTTTTCGACCAAATCCCATTTGTTGACCACGATAATACTGGCTTTTCCCGCTTCGTGGGCAATGCCGGCGATTTTTTCGTCCT
>CAZDOX010000153.1:0-3182 GCA_964507155.1 uncultured Lachnospiraceae bacterium | reverse complement strand
GACACCCCCTCGCCCGCGTGCGGGAGAGGGGGCAGGGGGTGAGGGCGGTGCCTTGCCCAACTACCGACTACCGTCTCGGGCGCGGGGTGGAAACTTCGGCGCACAAGATGGTTCCGCCACCGCAAGAGAACGCGAAAGCGGCAAAATCCGCGCCGTCAAACACGCCCGGATCATGGTAGAGTACATGCTGCCGATCGGATTTGCCCAAACACCATTTTTTATGAAGAACCAAAATAAAAAGGAAGTTTTGCAAATCAAACTTCCTTTTTTGCTTGTTTTTTTGAGGGTCACACGGTTATACGGTTCCGCCCGGTCGTTTTTCTTTCTTTGCTCGCACGACCAAGAATATGATCACCGCTGCGATAATGAGAATCGGAACAACCACCTTGAGCACGGACGCGAAACTTGTCGTCGAACCGCCGGCGCTGCCGAGGACGTCTTCCATCTCCTCAATGACCACAACCACGGGAATTTCCGTTTCTTTGGTGAAATTCTCCAGCGCGTCGTTGATTGTTTGCTCCGTGATGGGCAAATCGGTTCGATTCACCACGTGCGAGGTCACCGAAAGATCCGGATTTTCGCATGCGTGATTGTACTCATAGCCGAGATCGGAAATCACGTCGCTCATATGCGTAAATACCGTGGCAAGATTTCGATCCAGCGAATATTTGTACGATTCTTCATTTACCGACGATAACAGCGCGCGCCCCAGTTCCGTCTGGTTGTCGCCGAACATATCCGCCACATCCGAGACGATATGGTCGCCCACCCATGCGACGTAGTAATAATCGGAACAATCTTCGTCGGTCAGGAAAAGCAGCAGCAAATGATCTTCATAATCCTTGGTTTGACCAAATGCCATGGCATATTGCTTGTCGGCAAAATCGCCGATGACGTTGGCGTCGTATTCCGGCGTGTTATCGATCGTCACCTCGCCAAACGAGCACGAGGGGATCATCGCCATCAGCCAAATGGCCATAAAAAGGATTAAAATGATCGGCGCAATGATGGCGCCGATGATTCCGCCAAGGCAGCCGCCACCGCCGCCGTAGTACGGACGGTGAAATCCGAATCCCGGTCCCCAAAAACGCGGCCCGCGCGGGGGACGATGATGAAATCCACCCGGTCCGCCGGGACGGAGCCCGCCTCCGAACCCTCCGCCCGGACGAGGTCCGCCCCCGAACCCGCCACCGGGACGAGGTCCTCCTCCAAAGCTGCCGCCGCGACCACCTCCGTGACCGCCGCCACCGTGACCGCCGCCAAAACTACCGCCACGGCCACCGCCGCCACCTCCGGGTCCTGGCATAATACATTCCTCCTCTCAAATTTTTACGTTTTATGTGTTCTTTTGCTTGCTTTAATGCTTTAACGCTTTAATGCTTTAGCGATTCAAAATCAGCTTGGTCAACTCTACCGGTTCAACAATGGTGTCCCCCTTGTAAACGCGCATGTTGCCGGACGCGATCTCGTCAATCAAAATGACCTCGCCGTTGTTATAGCCGAACTCAAATTTAATATCCCACAAGTCCAAGCCGATGGTTTTCAGGTCGTCGGCGACGACTTTGGTGATCTTCAGCGTTTGCTCTTTCAGACTTTCAAACATTTCCGTCGTCATGATGCCGAGCGCCACCAATCCCTCGCCGGTGACCAGCGGGTCTCCCTTGGCGTCATTTTTAAAGGTGCACTCCACGTAGCCGCCGTCCAGCTTGGTTCCGTCTTTGATATATTCGCCGTATCTGCGGATAAAGCTTCCCGTTGCGACCAGACGACAAATGACTTCCAGACCGTTGCCGCCCTTGTCTTTGCCGAAGCACTCCGCGGGCAGTACTTCCATGGTTGCATGATCGACGTCTGCGGAAACGTAATGCGTTTTGATTCCGGCTTTCTTGCAAAGCTCAAAATAGTAGACGGAAGTTTGCAAATTAGCTTTTCCGATGCCTTCAATGGTCAATCCGACGCTGTTCTCGCCGGGGTCAAACACGCCGTCTTTTCCGGTACAATCGTCCTTAAACTTCAGCAACACGTTGCCGTTGTCCAGTGCGTACACATCCTTGGTCTTACCCTCATAAACTTTTTTCATTGGTTTTTCCTCCACATTTTTTATGAAAACTTTGTGAAAACATTGAATCGAGTGCCGAGATCGGCGGCTTGCGGCAGCCACTGTGAAAGCATCCGCGGCTCTACCGATATATTATATCACTTTTATCCCTCTTTTGCAATAGATCGGGAAAAGTTTTTTCGGCACGGAGAAAAAAATTTTTGCAAAAATGTCGCTTTTGTGAAAAAAATGATCGTAGTACTTGCAAAATGAAGAAAAGTATGATATAATGTATCATAGTGCGCTCGTGTGCTCGGCGGTAAGATTAACTAAGGAAAAAACGGAAATTCGTTTTTTGCGGTTTTTCGGCTGCTCACGCAATTTTCACGAGTGAAAAATTCACCATCGAATGATATCCGCTCTTGCGGAGATGAATGAAAGAAGGGAAGCGATCTCATGAAACGTATTACCATGAAACAGCTATTTACCGATCCGCAGCGTTACGCCGATCAACAGATTACCGTTGCCGGTTGGGCTCGCACCATTCGCGCTTCCAATGCGTTTGGCTTTATTGAATTGAACGACGGCAGCTATTTGAAAAATATGCAGGTTGTGATCGAATCGGATAAGCTGGACAATTATAAGGATTTGGCAAAGCAAAACGTCGGCGCGGCATTCGTGGTGCGTGGTACGTTTGTTTTGACGCCGGAGGCCAAGCAGCCGTTTGAACTGAAAGCGGAGCATGTGGACATTGAGGGAACCTCTACCCCGGATTACCCGCTCCAAAAAAAGAAACATTCGTTTGAATATCTGCGTACCATCGCCCATCTGCGTCCGCGCGCCAATACGTTTAACGCCGTATTCCGCGTTCGCTCCGTGGCGGCGTATGCCATTCATAAATTTTTCCAAGAGCGCGGCTTTGTTTATGTCAATACGCCGCTGATTACCGGATCGGATTGTGAGGGCGCCGGCGAGATGTTCCAAGTGACGACGCTGCCCTTGGATCACGTTCCTTGCACCGAGCAGGGCGAGGTGGATTATAGTCAAGATTTCTTTGGCAAAAAAACCGGATTGACCGTTTCCGGACAGCTGAACGGCGAAACGTTTGCCATGGCATACGCCAACATCTACACCTTCGGCCCGA
>CAZDOX010000152.1:0-3189 GCA_964507155.1 uncultured Lachnospiraceae bacterium | reverse complement strand
TCATTTTTATCGATGAGATCCACGCGGAGGGCCGTCACCGTGGTGCGGGTCTTGGCGGTGGTCACGATGAACGCGAGCAAACGCTCAACCAATTGCTGGTTGAAATGGACGGCTTCAGCGCACACGACGGCATTATTGTCATTGCCGCTACCAACCGTCCCGACATTTTGGATCCCGCGCTGTTGCGCCCGGGACGCTTTGATCGCCAAGTTACCGTCAATTATCCCGACATCAAGGGTCGTGAAGAAATTTTACGGGTTCATTCGCGGAACAAGCCGCTGGAATCAAGCGTGGATCTGACCAAGGTCGCTCGCACAACCTCCGGCTTTACCGGCGCCGATTTGGCCAACCTGCTGAACGAGGCAGCTTTGCTTGCCGCGCGGCGCGGTAAGGCCTTGATCGGCAACGACGATCTGGAAGATGCATTTCTCAAGGTTGTGATGGGCCCGCAGAAAAAATCCCGCGTCATCAAAGAATCCGAAAAGCGAAACACGGCATATCACGAGGCCGGGCACGCATTGCTGGATTATTATACCAAATTCGGCGACCCCGTCCACACGATTTCCATTATTCCCGCCGGTCGCGCGCTCGGTGTTACCGTCAGCGTACCGACGGAAGACAAGTTCAGCGTTTACAAGCAGGAACTGCAAGAACGCATTGCTCAGCTGCTTGCCGGTCGCGTGGCGGAAGAACTGACCTTTGGCGACTATTCCGGCGGCGCGTCCAACGACATTGAGCGAGCAACCTCCATTGCGCGTCGCATGGTGACGCAGCTGGGTATGAGCGAAGCATTAGGCCCCATTCGCTACGGTTCCGGTCACGGAGGAGATGTCTTCCTCGGCAGAGATTTTTCCTCTACCCAAGATTATTCCGACGCAACGGCGGCGTTAATCGACGAAGAAGTCAAGCGCATTGTCGGTGAGGCCTACCAATTGGCACGCAGCATTTTGATTGAGCATGCCGACAAGTTGAAATTTGTTGCCGAATATTTGGTTAAGTATGAAATGATGGACGGCGATCAATTCCTTGCTGCTATGGAACAAGACAATCCCGACGAACAAGTTTTGCTTGCCATTGCAGAAGAAAAGCGCCGCAAGAGTGCACAAGCCAACGCGCAGCGGCACCAAGAAAAGGCGCAAGAGAACGAGCAGGCGCAAGGGTCGGAGCATGCGGATGATTCGACAGACGCACAACCGTCCGATCAGGAAAACGAGGAAGAAAATCCCCCTTGCGATCCGAACTCCGATATGTAAAATCATATGTATGACGATCTTCTGTGTGGGGAGATGCCGGTTGGCGATTCGGACGCCAAGCATTTCCCCGCCAAGAAAACCGAATATCCAAAAAACAGTCCTTGAGTCGTTGACTTATAGGACTGCTTTTTATTGCCGTATCGATTTTATTTTACGTTCAAAATTGTTGGATAATCTTATCTATAATCTATCTACCGTAGCGTTGCGTCATACTGCGAATTTTTGTGCTGAGCGAATCGTCCAAGCTGCTCGCCGACACACGCCAGCGCCAATTATTCCCGATGGTGGACGGCGTGTTGATTCGTGCTTCGTCCCCAAGACCCAAATAATCTTGCAGCGGAATGATACAAAGTCCGGCGCGACTTTGCAGTAAAATGGAAATCAACCGTTCGTTTAAGCGAGAAGTCGGCGTATCAAAGTCACATAAATACTCACGTACACGTCGCAGCTCCTCGGGAGATCGCCGCTGCAGCCATCCGCACAGCGTTTGATTGTCATGCGTCCCGGTATATGCCACGCAATCCTTGGGATAATTGTGTGGCAGATGGTCGCTTTTGCTCCCTTGATCGCGTTCGTCAAAAGCAAATTGCAACACGCGCATCCCGGGAAAATTACACTCACTCAACATATGTCGCACACGATCGGTCATATATCCCAAATCTTCCGCAATAATCTCACGTTGGCCGATCCGCGCCTCGGCAGCGCGGAATAACGCACTCCCGGGACCTTGCCGCCACTCCCCCGACGTTGCGTCCTTGGCGGCATACGGAATGGCATAGTAAGATTCAAACCCGCGGAAATGATCAATGCGCAACACGTCATAAAGCGAGAAGCAGTGACGCAATCGCGCCGTCCACCACGCGTATCCGCTCGCGGCATGCGCGTCCCAAAGATACAGAGGATTTCCCCAGCGTTGCCCGCTTTTCGAAAAACCGTCGGGCGGGCAGCCGGCAACCGCACGCGGCAGCAACTGCAAATCCAAATCGAACAACTTCGGATTGGCCCAGACATCCGCACTGTCCGCGCTGACATAAATCGGAAGATCGCCGATGATGGCAATGCTGTGTTGCTTGGCATACCGATGCAGAGCGTGCCACTCTTCATAGAACAGATACTGCAAAAAACAGTAAAAATCAATCTCATCCCGCAACTGTGCACGAGAGTCCTCCAGTGCCGACGGTTCGCGAAACAGCAGCGGTTTTTCCCACGTGTGGAACGCCTTTCCGCCATGCGCGTCTTTGAGCGCCATAAAATGAGCATAATCGATCAGCCAATCCGCATTTTCTCGGCAAAAAGCGCGAAGCAGCTCTTTTTCACGCGGCGCGGCAATCCGACAAAACGAATCATAGGCTCGATGCAACAAAGGAAAACGCTGTCGATATTGCCGTTCGTAATCCACCTCACACGCGCCCTCCCCGCCCAACGCCTCTTCGCACTCTCGCTTGGACAAGAGTCCGCCGCGAATCAGCGTTTCCAAGTCAATCCAATACGGATTACCGGCAAATGTGGAAAAGGATTGATAGGGAGAGTCGCCATATCCCGTCGGACCTACCGGTAAAATTTGCCAATATCGTTGTCCGGCGGCAGCCAAGAAGTCGACAAAAGAATACGCTTCTTTGGAAAGTCCGCCTATTCCGTACCGCGACGGCAGTGCTGTCATCGGCATCAAAATTCCAGCCGCCCATTGCTCATGCATCCAGGTCATTCTTGCGCTTCACCTCCCCCACATCTCGCCATTCGCATAGGATTCCGCAGTGATCCGACACGCTCATCTGACCGCGTCCCTGGTCGAAAACCGTTTCCGCACGGCACACATCCATCCGGGCATCGTTCGTCATCACATAGTCTATGCGCCGACCGCGCGCATGGTTTGTATCGCTCGTATCATTCCTATTACTGATATCGGACCATCCGTCGATATTTCCGTATGCCGTTT
>CAZDOX010000151.1:0-3236 GCA_964507155.1 uncultured Lachnospiraceae bacterium | reverse complement strand
TTTGCTGTTTTTGACCGCGGTTATTCGCGCGGTGGACGAATACCAAGACCTGCTGCGGGTGTCGGTGGCGTCCGCCGGAAACGATCATCGTTTGGGCGCGCATGAAGCTCCGCCTGCCGTAGTTTCGATGTATCTGGGCGATGAGCTGATGTCCGTACTGGAAGCGGTGGAAAACGGTTCGGCGTATGATTCCAAGGAAAAGGAGCTGCTTCGCGTCGGCGTTCATATCCTGCCGAAATTTCCCAAAGACACGACCGACCGCAACAGAACCTCTCCGTTCGCGTTCACGGGAAATAAATTTGAATTTCGGATGCTTGGTGCTTCGGCGTCGATTTCGGACGCCAACGTGATTTTGAACACGGCGGTGGCGCAGGTGCTTCGCGAGTTCGCGGACACGCTGGAAGCGTCGGATTGCTTTGAGGAGACGTTGCACGAGCTGATTCGCCGAACCATTCACGAACATAAGCGGATTATTTTCAACGGAAACGGGTACGACGATGCGTGGATCCGCGAGGCAACCGAGGAAAGAGGCCTGCTGAATTTAAAAACTACCCCGGACGCTCTGCCCTACTTACTTTGCGAAAAAAATATTCGGCTGTTTGTCGATAACCGCGTGCTCAGTGAAGCGGAAATTCGGGCGCGATATGAAATTATGACCGAAAATTACTGCAAGGTCATGACCATCGAGGCGCTGACCATGGCGGAAATGGTGCGCAAGCAGATTATTCCCGCGGTGTCTCGCTACGTGCGGGAGTTGGCGGAAACGGCGAGAGCCAAACGAGACGTGATGGAATCGGTGGATCTGTCGATGGAAACGGATCTGATCGCGCGGCTGTCCACGCTGAACGCGCATGCCTACACCAAGGTGAATATTTTGGACAAATTGATCAGCGATTTGCACGATATGCCGATGCCGGACGAGCAAGCCGTCGCCTACCGAGATGAAATCATCCCCGCTATGGAGGATTTGCGCGGTGTGGTGGATGAAATGGAAACGCTGACCGCACAAGACAGATGGCCGTTCCCCGGCTACGGAGAATTGCTGTTCGGCGTTCGCTGAGCACTTGTCGCAAACATCCAAAAACAAATAATCTATCATTGCCCGAACGGAGAGGAGTGGTCTTAATCGTGCAGTTGATTCCAACAAAATGGCGCAGGGGCGGATCGTCTACCGAAGCGGAACGGTCCTATGCCGCGACCATGATGCGAATTGGCATTGCGTTGTTGGTATTTTTGTTCTTGTTTGATACACTGTGGAGTATATCCGACGTAATTGCCGATATTTTCGGCGTATTTCTGACCGAGGACGGCAGCGCCGCGCTGGCAGACGTGCTGGACAGTCTGGCTTATTTGGTGTCGTTCATGCTGCCCGGACTTATCTTTATTCTGATCACGCCGCGTCATGAGCGCGTTCCCATGCTGCTCACCCCGACGGTATCGCGCGGCGCCGGTTGGCTGGTTCTTCTGGGCATCGCCATCATCTCAGCCATGGCGTCCATCAATGCAAAAATTGTCGGCGTCTTTGGCTACGGAACCTATTCCAGCAATGTGATTTGGGCGACGTCCACCATCGCCGATTACGAAGGCGTACTGCTGTTCATTTCCACGGCGATTGTTCCCGCTTTCAGTGAGGAGTTCTTATTCCGCGGCGTGATCTGCAACAGCTTGCGCCCATACGGAAAAACGGTGGCGATTCTCGGCAGTTCGGTTTTGTTCGGCTTGATGCACCAAAATGTCGGTCAGCTGTTTTACGCAACCATGGCGGGCGTGGTACTGGCGGTGGCTTATTTGGAAACCAAGTCGATTTGGACTTCGGTTTTCATTCACATGTTCAACAACTTGTCCTCCGTGGTCACCGATATTGTGGCGGATCGTTTGGATGTCACCGGAACCAACCGCGTGCTGGCAAGCATAGACGCAATCATTTTCGGGTTGGGAATGCTCGCTTTGCTGGTGCTGATTCGACGGGGCGAGCGCGCCGGAGCCAAAGGAAAGTCCTCGGACAATCTCCCGGGCGGTCGGTGGGATGAGGAAACGTTTTCTCAATCCGAGATTCCCGCCGATCGATTGGCGCGCAAATTTTTCTCGCCGACGGTGCTGCTGTTTACGGTCATTTCGGTCTACCAGACGCTGAAACTGTTGTACTACGCGCTCCGTTATGTGTACAAGTTATGGTGAGGTGCCCGATGACGGAAGACGAACGATGGATGCGCGTCGCGCTTTCCCTTGCCCAAGAGTCCGCCGAGGCGGGCGATGTGCCGGTCGGTGCGGTGCTGGTGCGGGACGGCGTTCCGATCGCCTCTGCCGGTAACCGACGGGAAGCGGACGGATTGGCTACCGCGCATGCGGAATTGCTGTGCGTGGAAGAGGGGTGTCGCGCTCTGGGGCGATGGCGCTTGTCCGATTGCACCTTGTATGTGACGCTGGAACCTTGTCCGATGTGCGCCGGCGCACTGATTAATGCGCGCATCGGTCGCGTTGTTTTCGGAGCGAAAGACGCCAAAGCGGGGGCATGCGGCAGTGTGATCCGATTGGACGCCTATCCGCTGAATCACCGCTTGCACGCGATCGGCGGCGTGCTGGAGCGGGAATGTGCGGCTGTATTATCCGATTTTTTTCAAAAAAAGAGAACGGAAAAAAAGGCAACGGAAATCAAGAGCCGAAATGATCGTTAAGCGCCGCGTGCTCGGACGTTTGAACGTGTTCTTTTTGTCAGGTTTATCCATTTTTTCGACCGTATGGGTCGGGGGTGGCGTGGTATACTATAAATACCATTCCAAACAAGAGAGGATTGATCATGACGGAACAAGCGTACCGGACGATGCACCGAGAAATATCCGATCCGGAGGAATTACGAGAAGCAAACGCGCCGGCTGCGTCGCACGAAGCGGAAGCGGACGGAATGTCGCGAGATTTAATGCTGGCGGTGGCTCGCGATATGCATGCCATGGAAGTTTATGCGAAAATGAACGAAACGCAGCGAGCGATCTTCTTAGCTCGTGCGCGTCAAACGCCGGCGGGAGAGGCCATGCAAAAATTGGTGCACGATTTGCAATACGGCGATTTGAATCTTTGATCATAAGAAAATGAGGGGACCTTGCGTAAGGGTCCCCCTTATGTTTTTCGGCTTTTCGTGATTATTGGTGTTTGCGCGTCTGTGGCGCAGGAGCAATGCGAAAGAAGCGGGGAAAAACTTCTTAAAAGAAGTTTTTCCCCGCACCCCTTTTCAAGAATTT
>CAZDOX010000150.1:0-3250 GCA_964507155.1 uncultured Lachnospiraceae bacterium | reverse complement strand
ACTTTATAATCTGAACCCATGTGTCTCTTAATACTCATCACCGTACGGTCGGGGTTGGTGATGGCCTGGCGCTTTGCCACCTGACCGATCATTCGTTCGCCCGTTTTGGAGAAAGCCACCACGGACGGCGTTGTTCCTGCCCCTTCGTGGTGGGGAATTACTTTGTGTTCGGAACCCTCGGAGACGGCTACGCGAGATGTGGGGGTACCTAAGGCAATACCAATGATCATCGATCCTCCTTAAAGATCTCAATATAAATATTAATTTTTATTTCATTTTGTGACGGTTAATTTGCCACCTTGACCATCGCGTAACGAATCACGCGATCGCCGTAGCGGTAACCTTTTTGCAGCACTTCGACCACGACTCCCTCGCCAAGAGCCTCGTCTTCCACATGCATGACCGCATTATGAAATGTGGGGTCAAACGAATCCCCCGCCTTGACGTCGATGGCGCTAATTCCCATTTTCCCCAGCGCGTCGTCAAAGCTTTTTAAAATCATTGCCATGCCCTTTTTGACCGATTCCGGATCGGTAAACGCACTGGCTCTTGCCAAATTATCGCCGATCGGCAGGATGTCTTTGACAGCGTCGGCGTAAGCGGATGCATAAATTCCGCTTTTTTCCTTATCGGAACGCTTCCGATAATTATCATATTCCGCGATCATGCGCAAATATTTATCATTCAGCGCGGCTAAGTCCGCCTTAACCTTTTCCAGTTCTTCCGCCTCGGTCGACGTTTCGCTCTCCGCCGTGTTTTCTGTCGTAACCGACGTCTCCTCCGTTTCCAATTCGCTATTCTTGGTTTCTTCGCTCATCTCTTTGACGCGCCTCCTTATCTTTCTTTTCATCATTGACCCTTTCATCTCCCGCAACATGCGTAGCAGCCAACATAGCCGGCGCAGCGGTACCGGCAAGCAACTCGGCGATGTTTCCGCTCAATCCCTCCAACGTGGACAACACCTTGGCATAATCCATGCGCAGCGGTCCGATGACGCCGATCGCGCCCACCGGTTTTCCGTCTTGCCGAATGGTACGAAAGACCACCGTGGAATTGTTCATCACTTTAACGGAGCTCTCCGAACCGATGACCACACCGCCGTCGTCGTTCACCGCCGCGTCGTTGACAATATCCATCAGTTCTTCTTTTCGCTCCAGCGCGCCGAGCAGTCCTTGCAATTGTTCCTTATCGTCATATTCCGGGTATTGCAGCAAGCGATCCACCCCGGACACTTTCAAATCGCCGCCGTCGGCATCGCTGATCATTTCATAAATGACTTTCATCACCGGACTGACCAGCGCCGCGTCCTCTGCCATGTCTTTTTCCATGGCCATCAGAATCGGCAGGGTGATTTCGGATGTGCGTAGTCCGATCAAGTGTGTGTTCAGCGTTTTTGCCAGCGTGGCAACCGTCGCGCTGTCCACGTGAAGTTCCACCTTGATGTTTCTGGTTTTCACTTCCCCGCTTTTGTCCACCATCACCAGCACAAACTGCCCCGGCGCGATATAAATGGCTTCGTATCGCTGTGCGATGATCTCCCTTGTTTTGGGTTTCAGCGCAAATCCGGTATAATTGGTCAGGTTGGACGCCAAGGAAGACGCCGTAGCCAGAATTTGATCCAACTCGCTCATCTTTGCCTTTAGCGCTTGATTGATCTGCGCGACTTCACGCGCCGTCATTGCGTAATGCTCCACCAGCGAATCGACATAAAAGCGATAGCCCAATTCGCTGGGCACTCGTCCCGCCGAGGTATGGGGTTGTTCCAAATATCCCATCTCCTCCAGCTCCGCCATTTCGTTTCGAATGGTGGCCGAGGAGCAAGGAATTTGCTGGATCAGCACTTTAGAGCCGACAGGCTCACCGCCTGCGATGTGCGCGTCGACGATTGCTTTGAGTATTTGCTTTTTCCGCTCGCTCAATTCCTGTTCAGCCATACATGCTCACTTCCTCATTTTTGATTTTTAGCACTCGTAAATGTCAAGTGCTAATCTCATGCTATAGTTTTACCACATTTTTTGCTTTTTGTCAAGGGGTTTTTGAAAAATTTTTTATTATTTTTTCACATAGTGCTAAAAATTACCGAAATGCGGACAATTTTCGGCGATTTTTGGCAATTTGGTGCATCATGCTGCCATGCGGTCATGCTGTCGTGCCGCCGTGCGCTCGGATAAAAATCGGATCAATTATTTATGCCAAAACGCTTGACATCCGTTCTTTCTCATGATATAATGAGGCAACACGCGCGAACGGCGCAAAGCCGGCGCAAAAGGAGGAATTCCATGATACAGCAGCTTCAAGTGAATTTCGAGCAAGTGATCGGTGCCATCAAACCAATGCATGCCGTTGGCCAGCCTCCGTGGTTGGGACCGGACGGTGCTTATCTGCATTATTTAACCGAGGCGCATATTCCGTATTCCCGTTTGCATGATATGGGCGGCGCCTACGGCGGCATGATTTACGTTGATATCCCCAATGTTTTTCTGTGCTTTGACGCAGACGAAACGGATCCTGCCTCGTATGACTTTGCGTTTACGGATATCCTGATCCAAAAATTAATGGACCATGGGGTAGAGCCGATCTATCGTTTGGGCGTCACCATTGAAAATTACTGCGAAATCCGTCGCTATCGCACCTTTGTGCCCAAAGATTTTGACAAGTGGGCGCGCATTTGCGAGCATGTGATTCGGCACTACATCGACGGTTGGGCAAACGGGTTTACCTATCAAATCAAATATTGGGAAATTTGGAACGAACCGGACAACAATATCGCGGAAAGAGAAAAAAATCCCATGTGGTCCGGCTCGCCCGAAGAATTCTACGAGCTGTACACCACCGCTGCCAAGCACCTCAAATCTTGCTTTGGCGATCGCATTAAAGTCGGCGGGTATGCCTCGTGTCAGTTTGCCGCCATCTTGGCGGATCCGAGAAAATACGGATTGGACACCGACGTGATTTGCACGAGTCCCGTCATAACCAGTCCGCAGTATCTAGGTTTTATCTCGTTTTTCTACGGATTTTTGGACTACATCCGCGCGCACCGGGCGCCGATGGACTTTTTCTCGTGGCACAGTTACCTATCCGTTTCTCACACCTTGGTTCTGGAGCAGTTCATTGCCAAAACGCTGTCGGACTACGGCTACGGGCATGTGGAAACGATGATGAACGAATGGAACAGCATTCCGCAAAACTAACATCGCGGCACCTCATATGCTTCGGCGGGCGCTGCCGATGTGAGGCTGCGCATGCAAAA
>CAZDOX010000149.1:0-3282 GCA_964507155.1 uncultured Lachnospiraceae bacterium | reverse complement strand
AAAATTCTTGAAAAGGGGTGTGGGGAAAAACTTCTTTTAAGAAGTTTTTCCCCGCCGTTTCCTTTTTAAAACCAGTTCTGAGCAACATCGATTTACGCTAAACGTCCCAGCGTTTCAATCGCATTTTTCAAGCAAAGCGGCTCGCCGTGTTCGTCCAAGTACAGCTTAACATCTTGATGCGAAAGTTTATGCCCAAACTCCGAAAGGATTCGAGAGAGGGCAAGCGGTTCGGCACGATCACCATGAGCGGCAGCCGAAATGAGGAGATAAAATTGATCCTTTTCAGCGCGGTCATCTCGGTCATCGCGGTAAACGGAAGAAGTCACACGGCCCGCAAAGGACGACAGCACCGAGTCAAGTGCGCGGCAAGCGAGCAGCAGGGAGAAAAGAGAGTCGAAGCGAAAAGCAAGCTGACGCCCCGGACGAATCTCTTGTTTGGCGGATTTCCGAGCGCTCTGTGCCGGTGTGCCGACGGTATCGGAGGGATCGGCGACTTGATCCAGACGCGTGATGAACATTTCACATCCGCCCTCGCGCGAGGGGTAGTACTGTATGTAAATTTTATCGTTTCCCGGTTCAAATCCGCCGTCTATGCCGGCGTCATGCAGCAAATGGCGAAACGCTTGCCGTGTTTCCTCCGTTCCGCCGGAAAGTTTTTGCACATCCAGCGCGTAACTTTTCATATCCGACGAGGTCAACATAATTTTAAGCTTTTTATCGTTAATGCGAATGAGCTCCATGATATCCTCCATCCTTTCGATCGATTTGGGCGAGTTGCGCGTTGCCCGACATAAATACCACCCTTATTATAATATATCCGCGACCAAAAAGGAAGTGCAAAATTTTTGGTAAATTTTCAAATCCGAGTCTGGCAACACATCCCCCTGCGCAAGAACAAAGCAAATGCGCTCCGTCGCTTCAAAAAGACTTTACTTTTTTCCCGTTTTGTGATATACTTATCTTGTGACTCAAACCACAAAATAAAAAAGGGGAGGAATGGTCAAAACATGCAAGAAAACGGAGCAGGGCGCGGCAATTCGCAAATTTCCGCGCCAATGATCATAGAACGATTGAAAGAACGCGGCATGACCTTGTGCTGCGCGGAATCCTGCACGGGCGGGATGTTGTCGGCGACGCTGACGACCGTTCCCGGCTGTTCGGAGGTGTTTTTGGGCGGGTGCGTCACCTATGCGGACGAGGTCAAACACCGCATGCTGGGGGTTCGCCGAAAATCGCTCAAGTTGCACGGCGCGGTCAGTCCGCAAGTGGCAGCGGAGATGGCAGTCGGCATGCGCGAGCGTTTGGGGACAGACTTTGCTCTCAGCGTAACCGGCTACGCAGGTCCCGGCGGAGGGACGGATATCAATCCGGTCGGAACGGTTTACATCGGCGTCTCCGGCAGAGATTTTACCAAGGTATGTCGAATGAGCGATTCGCCCGAAAGCGACCGCGAGACGGTGCGTCGCGACGCCGTGGCACGCGCCCTGCGTCTGCTTTGGGACGTGATGGGTGAGGCGGACGAATCCTTGCCGTGTCCCGCGCCGTAAGCAGCAAGGCAGCGAAACGCAAAACGCGAAACGCGAAAAAACGCAACTTTCCTCTTGACAAACCGGAATGAATGCGTTATAATATACCCGATAGAGTGAATGGTGTGGATGAGGAGGAGTACGCAACTTCCCCCCGATTCAGAGAGCAGACGGTCGGTGCGAGTCTGTCGGTCGGTTGCGGAATGTCGCCTCGGAACCGTTTGCCCCAAAGCCGATTGGCCGTAAGGTAAACCGCCCGCTCCCCGTTATCGGAGCATGTTCTTTGACGAACGACGAGTGCGTGCCATGGCGGCACGAATTCAGGTGGTACCGCGACTGCATCGCCCTGATCCAATCGGATCGGAGCGATCTTTTTTTACATTGATCACTTTTTCATTTCTCTCATTCCGCATCCACAGCAAAAAAGGAGGACTTGATATGGCTCAATATCACGAATTGCCGAAAACCTACAATCCCGCCGATTTTGAATCGCGCATTTATCAAAATTGGTGCGACAAGGGGTATTTCACCCCCGATCCGAACAACAACGCCGAACATTTTTCCATTGTGATTCCCCCTCCCAACGTCACCGGGCAGCTTCACATGGGGCACGCCTTGGACGAAACGTTGCAGGATATTCTGATCCGCCACAAGCGGATGCAAGGCTACAACACGCTCTGGATTCCGGGTACGGACCACGCGGGAATCGCGACGCAGATCAAGGTGGAAGAACATCTGCGCGTCAACGAAGGCTTGACGCGGTACGACTTGGGGCGTGAAAAATTCTTGGAACGGGTTTGGGATTGGAAACATCAGTATGGAAATCGCATCATCAATCAGCTGAAAAAGCTGGGGGCGTCTTGCGATTGGACCCGTGAACGCTTTACCATGGACGAGGGGTGCTCCCGCGCCGTTCGCGAAGTGTTCGTCAATCTGTACGATAAAGGCTTGATCTACCGTGGACACCGAATCATCAACTGGTGCCCTCGCTGCTTGACCGCGCTCTCCGACGCCGAGGTGGAATACAAAGATATGCCCGGAAACTTCTGGCACATCAAATACCCCATCAAAGGAGAGGACGGATATGTGGTGGTCGCAACCACCCGACCGGAAACCATGTTCGGCGATACTGCCGTCGCGGTCAATCCCGATGACGAAAATACCAAACACCTGATCGGTAAAACGCTGCTGCTCCCGCTGACCGATCGCGAAATCCCGGTCATTGCCGACGATTATGTTGAAATCGGATTCGGTACCGGCTGCGTTAAAATTACGCCTGCCCATGACCCCAACGACTTTTTGGTGGGGCAACGGCACAATTTGGAACAAATCAAGGTCATGAATGACGACGCAACCATGAACGCATATGCGGGAAAATACGAGGGAATGGATCGCTATGCGTGCCGTAAAGCGTTGGTTGCCGATCTGGAAGAGAGCGGCTATTTGCTCAAAACCGAGCCGCATGACCACAACGTCGGCACTTGCTATCGCTGCGGGACCACGGTGGAGCCGCTCACCTCCGATCAATGGTTTGTGAAGATGAAGCCGTTGGCTGCTCCCGCAATTCAAGCCGTGGAGGATCACTCCATCCGCTTTGTTCCGGATCGCTTCTCCAAGAACTATTTCAACTGGATGAACAATATTTTAGACTGGTGCATTTCCCGCCAGCTCTGGTGGGGGCATCGGATTCCCGCGTTCTATTGCGACGCGTGCGGTGACAGGACGGTCTCCAACGAAGATATTACTGTTTGCCCCA
>CAZDOX010000148.1:0-3298 GCA_964507155.1 uncultured Lachnospiraceae bacterium | reverse complement strand
GATGGCACGGGTGGTACCGATGGCACGGGTGGTACCGATGGCACGGGTGGTACCGGTGGCTCGGGTGGTACCGGTGGCTCAGGTGGCACCGGCGGCATAGGTGGTATCGATTCGCGCATTTCCGTTTCCACCGTTTTTTCCATTTGTTCCGTGTAAACTTCCGTTACCTCGCGGGTTGCCCGTCCGTGGTACCGTCCGTGGACCAACCCCATGGCGTATTCTTCCGCCGTAATCGGCAGCGTGGCGGGGGCAGGCGCCGTTGTTGGTACCCGCGCGGGAGAGGCAGGGACGGTTTCCGCCGCTTTATCCGCACTTTCCGCTCTCTCTGTTTCGTCCCTTGTGGGCAAAGCCGCCTCATCGCTCGTCATCATCGACGCTGCGCCGACCGATCGGTTTTCCGCCAGAGTGAGCTGCTCCCCGCGTGGCAAATCGGCATCCACGCGCCGATCCCGCACCGGGACAAACGCGTCGGAAACCCGCCGTTTTGCGCTTGGCGTTTCTCGCCATGACGCCTGCCGATCGTCGGACAATCTTGCCCCGAACTGCAGCTCCGGCCGCGTCACATCCGAGGAAAGAGCGCTGCGAACGGTCGTATAAATCACCGTAAACACCGCAGATTCTCTGGAAAATTTCACTTCCAATTTGGACGGGTGGACGTTAAAATCCACCGATTCCGGATTCATGGTCAGGTGCAACACGCACGCCGGAAATTTTTCCGCCGCCATAAACGAATGGTACGCTTGCTCCAGCGCTGCCGCTGCCGGCGCGCTGCGTATGTAACGACGGTTGATGAAAAAGTTTTCGGCGCTGCGCGTTCCGCGCATCAAATCAGGGCGGCTGATATAGCCGGTCATGGTCACGCCGTCGCAGTCGCCGGTCACCGCGATCATGCGATTGGCAAATTCTTTTCCGAGCGTGGCATAAATCGTAGCTTTCAGGTCGCCGTCCCCGGCGGTTTGCAGTTTGGTGTTTCCGTCGACAATCAAGCGAAACGCGATATCCGGTCTTGCCAATGCCAATTTTTCCACAATGGAAATCACCGCTTGCGCTTCGGTAGCGTCACGGCGCATGAACTTTCGTCGCGCCGGAACGCAGGCAAACAATTCCTCCACAATAACCGTCGTTCCGACCATGCAGCCGGTTTCGCTCAAACGCACGATATTTCCCTGAGAGGCCTCCAGCAAATTGCCCATCTCGGCGTCGCGCTGCCGCGACATGATGCGCATTTCGCAAACGGCGGAAATGGCCGCCAGTGCTTCTCCGCGAAAACCCATGGTCAAAACGGTATTCAGATCGGCAGCGCTGATGATTTTGCTGGTTGCGTGACGTCGAATACACATGGCAAGATCTTCTTCGCTCATGCCGCAGCCGTCGTCGCTCACCCGCATAAACGTCAATCCGCCGTGTTGAATTTCCACAGTGATGTGCCGAGCATCCGCGTCCATGGCGTTTTCCACCAACTCTTTCACCGCCGACGCGGGGCGTTCCACCACCTCGCCTGCCGCGATGCGATTGGCAACGGAAAACGGCAATACTTGAATCGTTCCCATGTGCTCACCTCCCTTTATCCGTTTTTCAGCCTTCGTTGCAGCTGAAAGACCAAATTCATCACCTCTAAGGGCGACATCACATTCAAATCCGCCGCTGCCAGTTCGGCAACGACTTGTTCGTTCACATAATCTTGCAGGTGGATCGCGCCGTCGGGTTGATCGTCCGTGTCGCGGTCGTGACGAACGGGCGGCGTTGTGTTCAGCGACAGTTTCCCGCCGCTCTGTTCAATTTGTTCCAATACGGCGCGCGCGCGTTTGATCACCTCGTTGGGCAACCCGGACAGCTTTGCCACTTCGATTCCATAGCTGTCGTCGGTAGAACCGCGCACAATTTTTCGTAGGAAAGTAATGCTGTCGCCGCGCTTTTTCGCCGCGATATGATAGTTGACAATTCCCTCAAATTCTTGTTCCATCACGGTCAATTCGTGATAGTGGGTGGCAAACAGCGTTTTGGCGCCGATTTTTTTGCTGTTGGTGTACTCGACAATCGCGCGAGCGATGCTCATGCCGTCGTACGTGGAGGTGCCGCGTCCGACCTCATCGTAAATAATCAAGCTCTTGGCGGTCGCATTTTGCAATATGTACGCCACCTCGTTCATTTCCAACATAAAGGTGGATTGTCCGCTCGCAAGATCGTCCGACGCGCCGACGCGGGTGAAGATCTGATCCACCACGCCGATTTTCGCTTCCGTCGCGGGAACAAACGAACCGATTTGCGCCATCAGCACAATCAGCGCCACTTGGCGCATATAGGTGGATTTTCCCGCCATGTTGGGACCGGTAATCAGCATCAAACGTTGGCGACTCGTGTCCAACTCCACGTCGTTGGGAACAAAATACGAATCTTTCACAAACTGCTCGACCACGGGATGTCGCCCCTCGCGGATGGTGATCGCGTCGTCCATATCAACCGTCGGACGAACGTAGCGATTCACCGCCGCCACCGTGGACAAGGACAAATAACAATCCAATTCCGCAAGCAGCGCCGCCGTCTCTTGCAACCGAGATCCGGCAGCGGCGACGGTGGAGCGAAGCTGCTGAAACAGATCGTATTCCAGCGATCGCAGCTTATCCTCGGCGCCGAGGATCGTCGCTTCCAAATCTTTTAATTCTTGCGTGATGTACCGCTCGCAGTTGGTGAGCGTCTGTTTACGGATATAATGCGCGGGCGCTTGGTCCGTGACCGATTTGGTCAATTCGATGTAATAGCCGAATACTTTATTGTAACTGACGCGCAACGTCTTAATCCCGGTTTTTTCCCGCTCTTGCGCTTCCAGCTTTTCCACCCAGTTCTTTCCGTTTTCCTTGATGTCTTGCAGATGGTCCACGTCCGCGTGGTAGCCTTTTTCAATCATCCCACCCTCTCGCACGGAAAACGGCGGGTTTTGCACCAGCGCGCGATCGATCAGCGCATAAATATCTTCCAACGTGTCCAGCTTTTCGGCGATTTTTCCCAGCGCCCTGCTGTGGCAATCTTTTAATTTTTCTTTCAGCTCCGGCAAGCGGGCGCTTGTGCTCGCCACGGCGCGCAAATCTTTGGCATTGGCGGTGCCGTAGACGATTTTGGTATTCAACCGCTCCAAATCCAATACCCCGGACAGCAGCTCGGCGATTTCCTCGCGCAGCAAATATTGCTCCACCAGTTCCTCCACCGCGCCAAGTCTTACGTCGATGGCGTTCGGATCGATCAGCGGATGTTCCACCCACTGGCGCAGCAGCCGCGCCCCCGGCGCCGTTTTGGTTTTGTC
>CAZDOX010000147.1:0-3410 GCA_964507155.1 uncultured Lachnospiraceae bacterium | reverse complement strand
TGCTTTCTTTATCGTAATTTTTTGCGTCATAGAATAAAATTTTAAACTTTTTTTGCTTTTTTTCCCACACGCGACATCCCTCCCTTGATTTTTTTGGAAATTTATGCTATAATGTGCTCACAGTAGAAATCTGTACACTATTTTTTCCGGAGGTGAACGAAATGATACATGAAAATATCGCGTATCTGCTGGACGCGGATCCCGAAATCGGCGCCGCTGTCCAAGATGAATTGGTCCGTCAGCAAGACGGGATCGAATTGATCGCGTCGGAGAACTTTGTCTCTCCCGCCGTGATGGCTGCTATGGGGTCGCCGTTGACCAACAAGTATGCCGAGGGTTATCCGGGCAAACGATACTACGGCGGATGTCAGTGCGTGGACGTTGTGGAAAATATTGCCAGAGAGCGCGCTTGTCGTTTGTTTGGCGCGGAGCATGCCAACGTGCAGCCGCACAGCGGAGCGCAAGCCAATACGGCGGTTTATTTCGCCCTGCTGCGTCCCGGTGACACGGTGCTTGGCATGAGCTTGGCGGACGGCGGACATTTGACGCACGGTTCTCCGGTGAATATTTCCGGTTCGTTTTTCAATTTCGTTTCTTACGGCGTGAGCGACGATACCCACCGCATCGACTATGATTTGTTGCGGAAGCAAGCGCACGAGTGTCACCCCAAGTTGATTGTCGCCGGCGCCAGCGCTTACCCCCGAGTGATTGATTTTGAAAAAATTTCCGCCATTGCCAAAGAAGTCGGCGCTTATCTCATGGTGGACATGGCGCATATTGCCGGTTTGGTTGCGGCGGGATTGCACCCGTCCCCGGTGCCTTATGCGGATATTGTAACCACCACAACGCACAAAACGTTGCGCGGCCCGCGCGGAGGAATGATTCTTTGCCGAGAAGCGTTGGCTAAGCAAATTGACAAAGCGGTCTTCCCCGGTACGCAGGGCGGTCCGCTGATGCACATTATTGCGGCGAAAGCCGTCTGCTTCGGAGAGGCGTTGACGCCGGAATTTCGCGCGTACCAGCAGCAGATTATCAAAAACGCCAAAGCTCTGGAAGCATCCTTGTTGTCCGAGGGGTTTGATTTGGTCTCGGGCGGAACGGACAACCATTTGATTTTGCTGGATCTTCGCTCCAAACATGTCACAGGAAAAGAATTTGAAGCCAGATTGCAATCCGTTCACATGACAGCCAACAAAAATGCCATTCCCAATGATCCCCAGTCGCCGTTTATTACCAGCGGATTGCGCGTCGGAACGCCGGCGGGAACATCGCGCGGCATGGATGAAAAAGATTTTGCGACCATCGGACATCTGATGGGATTGGCAGCCGATGATTTTGAGGCGAATCGCGCGTATATTATGGAGGAAGTGGCAAAAATCTGCCAAAGACGTCCGTTGTACGCGCCATCCGACAAGACATGCTAAGGTGAGTCACCAAACCGTCCGGTGATGATAGGATCGGAGAGAGGAACGGTGCGCACGGCACCGCATGATACGATGGAGTTTACTTTGAAATTGCGAGAGCGCAGCCGCGTTATCCGCACGCTTGCCGCATGGCAGGAGTCATGGGCATATCCCGTTTTCTACGCTGTGCTGTGCGCCGTTTCCGGTTTGTTTGACAAGCACGTTTACCTACCTGCCTTTGCCGTCGCGTGCGTGCTGGTGGTCTTTTCGGCATGCTTTACCAAAGATCTCAAGACGCTTTTGGTTCCGTTTTTTATGACCTATTATTTTCTCGGCAGCGACAACCGAGAGATTATGATCGGAACGCGCGCCAATCTGATCGGCATTTTCGATCCCCATGCGTTCGCTTGCGTTTGTTTGATCGGTGCTGTGATGGTGACGGCCATTTTCGTTCGCCTTGGCAAGGAGGGAATCTTTTGGGAGGCGATCCGACATCGCGGGCCGTTTCTTTACGGGATTTTGGCTCTTGACGTTGCGTTTTTGTTCAACGGCTGGTTCAGTGCCGCATGGAAACCGATCGATACGCTGTACGGCGTGCTGTTTGCGCTTGGTCTGACCGTGTGCTACGGAATCTTCGGCGCGATCTTGAGTCGGGATCGCTCACCTGCCGCCTACGTTTCGTTTTGTATGGTTTGCACCATGTGCGCCGTTTTGGTTCAGGTGGTGGTTCTTGTTTTGCGTTTGCAGGCAGCGGGCAAATTGTTTCGCGACGCGGGAGAAGCTCTGTTTCCTCCGTTGAGACGCGGAAGCATCCAGCTGGGGTGGGGATATGCGACGTATATCTCCGGCGTGATAGTCATGGGGATTCCGGCGGCGATTTATCTTGCCAAAGATCGTCGCTTTTCCGCGGTTTCGTATTTTCTCGCTTTTCTGTTTTTTTGCGGCGCGTTGCTGACCGGTACACGTTCGGCGCTTCTTACCGGTTTTGTTGTCTTGATCGCATGCGTCCTGCTTGCTTGCTTTCGGGGAAAGAATCAACGGTGGATGCGGTTTTACGTTCTCCTTACGCTGCTTGTCGTAACGGCAGCCGCGTTGTATGTGGATCGGTTCGTGATGCCGATCCGGGAGCTGTCCCGCGAACTTTGCGCTTTCTTTCGATTGGATCTTCAAGATTTAAAATCGGAATCTCGATTGAGTCTATGGAAAAACGGAGTGCAAGATTTTTTGTCGTCTCCTATGTTCGGCGTTGGGTTCAGCGACGGCGGTCGAGCGGAAATGACGGAACATTCCAATCTGTTCAATGATATGTATCACAACATCGTGGTTCAATGCATGGGAGCCATGGGCGCGATCGGTTTGGTCGCGTTGTTGTGGCATGCGATAGACGTTGGCCGTGTGTTCTTTCGCCGCTTTTCCGTTGAGCGGGCGCTGCTGCTCATGCTGCCGATTACGATTTTGGGGACGTCATTGGCGGACAACTTTTTCTTCTGTTTCAATTTTCAAATCTGCTATGCTGCATATTTGGCACTTGCCGAGCATCCGGCGGCGTTCGACGCGAAGTCTTGCGCTTTGCTTCGATGATCAATTTTTGTGCTGACGCATACACATAAAAGTATCGGCGCGCGGAGGGAACAACGGTCTCCACGCGCCTTTTGGGGCTTTATATTTTGGTTTTTCATAAAAAATGATGCTTGAGCGAATCCGATCGGCAGCCTTTGCTTTACCATGATCCGAGTGCCGTTTGCCGGCGCGGATGATAAAGCGCCCGCGAGAGAACGGTGGGGAGGAACTTCTTGAAAGAAGTTCCTCCCCAAACCCCTCTTCAAGAACTTTTTATAAAAAAGGATGGCACTGTTCCGTGGGCAGTGCAAAATATCAGCCATCCCACCGTCAACCGCCCGTGGGGTCGTCAGGTGAGCTTGCTCCCCTGACAAAAAAACTAACGATCCCCCCTCGCCCTTTGGGAGAGGGGCAGGGGGTGAGGGAAAACGGACCGTCGAGGACGCC
>CAZDOX010000146.1:0-3484 GCA_964507155.1 uncultured Lachnospiraceae bacterium | reverse complement strand
ATACACATCATTTGCGTCGGCCGGTGGCGCGACACGGCGAAACCCCATGCAGCAATACTGCATGGGTACGTAATCTCTTATTCGGTAGTCTTATTATATACCTTTTTGCCACGATTGTCAAGTGTGGAATGAGAAATTCTCACAGAAACCCGTAACTGCGACCAAGCGTCGCCGAGCGCTAACCGTTAACCGTTGACCGTTAACCGTCGCGACAAATTAACCGTTCTAAAATCAAATAACCGTTTTGCGGAGACAGTTTCAGTGCGCGATCTGCCTCCGCGCATGCAGCAAGCGTGGTTTGCAGCTCGTCCACCGAACGACGCGCCACACTTTTGGCATACAAACCAACTTTAAACTCATGCATGGACAGCGCTTTTGCCATTTCGGGGACAGTTTTTCCCTCGTTTGCCATACGACGAATCGCCAGCATGGAGCAAGAAACGGAAATGACCTCGCCGAGAATGATCGTCGGCTCAGTCCTGCGAAATTTCAGGTCGGAAAGAATGGAAAGTGCCAATGACGCATTGCGTTCCGTCAAAGCATTGGTAAAGGCAAACGTGTCGAACTCCAGCGTAACGCAAGCCACTGCGCTAAGGTCTTCCTCTCTGACTTCCCTTCGGTCATGTGCGAGAGTATAATAGCTGATTTTATCAATTTCACCGGCTAAAGTATACATATTTCGACCGCACACATCGATCACTTTGCCGCAAATTTCTCCGGAAGCGACGACGCCGTTATGAGTAAAGTGACGAGCCACCCAACCATTCAACTTTGCCGGCGTGCAACGTTCGTATTGGACAAGGCGCAGCATACCGGACAACTTGGTCAGCAGGGCGGACGGGCGCTTGGGGAGAAAACCGAGATCCATCGCATCGGCACCGACCGGGATCAATAAGGTATTATAATCATACGTAGATAATTCGGACAGAACGCGGCATAAAGCATCCAATTCTGCCGAACGCATGGAGGAAAAATTGAGTCCGCGCAACACAATGACCTTGCGTTCTGCCAGCATTGGCAGCGTCGCCAAAGCGTCCAACAAACGTTCCGGCGTGTAATCCAGCGCATCCAACACGATTTCGTTAAATGCGCGGGATGTGTCATCCGGGCAAAGCGTTTGTCTGGCGAAATCTACGCTGATTGTTTTCAGATAATCTTCCTCGCCAAACAACAGATACCCTGAAGCCGGCGCACTTTTTATTTCTTTTCGGAAATCGGCATCCTTAAGTATGACAAAAGGTGCATTTTTTGCCATGCGAGTCATCCTTTCTCTTTGTCGTGTCCGCTTTAGCGGTTATGATATTCCAATTGCGCAGCAAGATCATCCAGACGAGACTCTAAGCGGGCAATTTCTTGTGCAACCGGGTCGGGAATATGAATCTGGTCCACATCATCGGCAGCACGACGCCCGTGTTGTCGCACGACTTTTGCGGGCACACCGGCAGCAGTAGAATGATCCGGCACCTCGCGCAACACAACCGCACCGGCGGCAATTTTACTGTTATCGCCGACGCGAAACGGACCAAGTACTTTCGCACCGGCACCGACCATAACATTATTGCCCAAAGTTGGATGGCGTTTTCCCACATCCTTTCCGGTACCGCCCAGCGTAACGCCCTGATAGATTGAGCAATTATCGCCGATTTCCGTTGTTTCCCCGATCACGACGCCCATGCCATGGTCAATAAAAAAGCCTTTGCCAATGGTAGCGCCCGGGTGAATCTCCACACCGGTAGCGCGTCGTGCCAACTGACTGATCAATCTCGCGGGAAAATAATGTTTACCCAGATATAGTTTATGTGCCACGCGATACGCCAAAATGGCGTGTACGCCGGAATACAGTAACAGCACCTCCAGGTCACTTTTGGCAGCCGGATCGCGCTGGCGCACCGCAGCAACATCATCGCGAATCTCTTGTTCGATGGTGCGTTTGATATTTTTAATTTTGTCGGCGCACAGTCCCATGTTTCGGCGTATCGTGCGAACAACGGGCGCGACATGTTGCTGTGCGTCTTGGATCATATGATCAAGTGAGAAGTCCATAATCGAATCCATTTCTTTCCTTTCGTAAAGGTGATACCGAGCACACAAATCCGCTTCTATTCAAAGCGCAGTGGTTTCCCTAATATTATACGCGATTTTTTTGATTTTGTAAAGAGGGAAATTTTATTTTTCGGTAACGGCATTGATTTTTTATGTTATGCTACCGCGGCAGATTTCTCTGTTCCGCATAGTTCAAAACGGCGCTGACCATTCCGTACAAAACGCCGGCTATAGGCCAAACCAGCCATGTTATCTTCCAATCGTTGCTCCAAAAACTCCAAAACAAGTACACAGCCGTTGCGATGCACCAGTAAATTCCGCCGATCGATGCCCGCAATAAGCTTTTCTGTTTTCCGCGCGGTGACCAATCGCCTTGTTTGAGCAAGCGCTGCATACTGCTCCATCGGATTCCGACACGAACAAACAAATATGTCGCGCAAGCCACCACCGCAAGCAAGACGCAGACCAATACAATGAGCCAAACGTCATTGCACTCCAGACCGATTCCAACAAACAACGGAATGGGTGAGCAAATGCACAGAACGACGGCAATGGCGTTGATTTTCTCATAGCAAGGAGAAAATCGTTGTTGTTCTTCCCGCACCAATTGTTCCCCGTCCGGACTGAGCGAGAACTCTTCGCTTTCCAAAAAGTCAAAATCCTTATGCCGAAAATCACAAGAAATAAACAAGGAAACGCCGACGGCAACCGTCAACAACAGAGCGGTTAAACCGATGCCGGTAATCGCATTTTCGGATAATCCGTGTTCGCAGGCAACGGAAACCAGCAACAACGGAATCACCGAGACAATGCACAACAACACGCCAAGCGCCGTTCGTTTTGCCGCCATGGCACGCCACGTTAAATAATCTGCCGCGACTATGCTCGTCAATTCTCTGTAATCCGGTGTGGTCTCTTGTTTTGGGCAGTTACCGTTGTTTTCATCATTTTTATCTTTTTTATCTTGGCATTGTTCTCCGCCATTATCCTCTTTTTCCCTCTCATCTTTGAGAAGATAATCGATGGTCACGGCAAATAAATTTGAAATCAGAATCATTTTATCCCAATCCGGCATGGCTTGTGCCCCTTCCCATTTGGATACCGATTGACGAGAGACCCCGATTTTTTCGGCTAATTCCTCTTGAGACCAGCCGTTCTTTTTTCTGAGTTTGATTAACTTATCGGCAAATGTCATAAAGATTCCTCCTAAGCTTGTTATTTTTTCGTTTCTTGATATGGGAGAATTTCGCCTCGCGAAATTCTCAAAACGCGGCTATGCATTGTTCGCTCAAATGTTACGCCGCGTATACTGACCATAATTTTTTGAGAACTTCGGGAGAATTTCGCCTTACGAAATTCTCAAAACGCGGCTGCGCTTTGTTCGCACAAATGTTACGCCGCGTATACTGACCATAATTTTTTGAGAACTTCGGGAGAATTT
>CAZDOX010000145.1:0-3486 GCA_964507155.1 uncultured Lachnospiraceae bacterium | reverse complement strand
AACTTCTTGAAAGAAGTTCCTCCCCGAACCCCTCCTCAAGAACTTTTTGAAAACAAGATGGCAGCTGCTCCATGGGCAGTGCAAAAATTATCCACCATCCCACCGTCAACCGCCGTGGGGTCGTCAGGGGAGCTTGCTCCCCTGACAAAAAAACTAACAACACCCCCTCGCCCGCGTGCGGGAGAGGGGGCAGGGGGTGAGGGGAAAAAGATAGATACTAACGAAAGAATCCGGGCGCGTCATCATTCGCGCCGGCAAATGACGCCCGGATCATAGTAAAGTAAATGCTACCGGTCGATTTCCCCAAACACCATTTTTATGAAAAACCAAAATAAAACTGCCGGAGAGACATTCCGCTTGGAACGTTCTCTCCGGTTTATTTTTATGATCGGTCAATCTTTATCATCTTGCGCTGCGTTGAGAATATCCAACGCCGGCGGCAACTCCGCTTCCAGATTGGACAGCAACCCCTCAATGCTAACCGAATCGGTATAACCTGCGGTGCGCAACGCACGGAAGAAGTCACGATAAATTTGTCTGTCTTCCATAGGGCGTTCTGCATTGGGATAGTGTCGGTCCGGGGCGCAGATATGCACGTGGAACAATTTGTTCCCCAGCTTTCCCAGCTCGTCAAACGACTCGCCGGCATCCAGCATATGATAAATATCGGCATTCACGCCAAGGTTATCACGATGCGGCAGCAAGGCAGCCAGCGCGGCAGCGTCTGATAGCGTGTTGATCATGTTGGTTTCAAATGCACGCAGCGGCTCAATGGCAATGCGAATGTGATGCTCCTGCGCGATATCGCAAAAGCGATCCAACATATCGACCAGCCGTTCCGTCGCTTCGGCTTTGGTCATCGTGTCCGGAACATTTCGCGCGGTTCCGCTGCCAAACACGACATTTCGGCAACCGATGGCGGCAGCACGCTCCATCCCGCGGCGAACAAAATCCAATGTTTCCTCGCACTCTTGCTGCGTTCCGTACAATTTAGCGGTGCCGGGAAGCATGCTGTTCATAGAGTCCACCGGCAAGCCGCTCTCTTTCCAACAAGAAAGTCCGGCGTGAAATTGCTCTTCACTCAGCGATGCCACGTGAGCGAACCCCGGCTCCAAACAACGTGCGCCCAATTTTGCGGCAGCCACCGCGCGATCCAAGGGCAGACAAGCTCCGATAGAATATTTCATGGTTATGACCATTCCTCTCTCATGGTTTTGAAGTTTTGTGGCACTTTCCGTCAGAAAATTCGCGTCGGTGACGCGAAAGTCACAAAACTTCGGTCTGAAAAACGATCTGTTTTTCAGACTTAACATCTCCTTGATCCATTCGGTATTCTATGTAATTTTTGATCGTTTTATTGTTTTTTCTCGCCGATTGTGCCGTACAACGCGTACGGCTCCGCCCGATCGATGGTGACGGGGACGAAGCGACCGGTGAGCGCCTCGGCGTCTCCGGCAAAAAAGACAATTTTATTGCCGTCGGTGCGCCCCGACAAGACGCTGCTGTCGGTTTTACTGACGCCGTCGCAAAGGACGCGCAGCGTCTGTCCCACCGTGCCGGCATTTTTCTTTGCCGCGATCTCATTTTGCAGCGCCAGCAATCGATCAAAGCGTTCGCTTTGCGTTGCGGCGGGCACTTGCTCCCAGGTGGCGGCAGGCGTTCCCACGCGCGCCGAATAAATGAACGAATACAGCATATCGAAGCGAACGGTACGCAGCATGTCCAACGTAGCGGAAAAATCCTCTTCGGTCTCACCGGGAAATCCGACAATAATATCGGAAGTCAGGGTAATATCGGGGATTTTTTCCCTTAATTCCCGCACAATCGACAGATAACGCGCGCGGTCGTAATGGCGATTCATTTTTTTCAGCACCGCGTCGCTGCCCGATTGCATCGGCAGGTGAAAATGGTGGGCAATGTGCGTTCCCCTTGCCATCACGTCGATCAGCCGGCTGTCGGCGTCTTTCGGATGGCTGGTCATAAAGCGGAGGGTAAAATCTCCCGGGATCGCGTCCAACTCTTCCAGCAAATCGGCAAAATCGTACCCCCAATCCGTTCCCTTGGCATAGGAATTGACGTTTTGCCCCAGCAAGGTAATATCGCGATAGCCGTCGGCCACCAGCGCCCTCACTTCCGCCGCAATTTCCTCGCGGCGACGGCTGCGTTCTCTCCCGCGCACATACGGAACAATGCAATAAGAACAAAAATTGTTACACCCGTACATGATGGACACCCAGGCGCGGTATTGACTTTCCCGAATCACCGGCATATGCTCCGGCACGACGTGATCGGCAACGTCCTCGCAAAATTTGCGGCGTCCCGCGTGTAATTTTTCCGCCAGCAGGGTGGGAAATTCGTGCAACACCGTTGTGCCGAACACCAAATCCACATAAGGATAGCTGTGTTTCAATTCCTCCCGTCGGTGCGCTTGCGCGACCATGCAACCGCACACGCCGATGATCAACGACGGATTTTTTGCTTTCAAATGCTTGTATTGTCCCACCACGGACAAGGCTTTTTTCTCCGCGTGCTCACGAATGGCGCACGTGTTGACCATAATCAACGCCGCGTCTTTGGGATCGTCCACGATCCGATACCCCATCTCCCGGCACATACCCGCAATATGCTCACTGTCCGCCTCGTTTTGCTGACAACCGAACGTCAGCACATACGCGCCCGGTCGGCTGCCGCTTTGTGCCGTTTTGTCGTCATTGAATTGTCGGATTCGGCGCACGCTGTCCAAGTTCGGCGTTTTCTCGCAGCGTGGAGATTTCGGTGTATGTTCCATTCGTTTTCCTTCCGTTATTGAAAAATGTCGCGTATGTTACCATAAATTCTCAATTCCAAATTTATTCGGTACGCGACCGGTCTTTGTTCGCACATTTGCGTTCTATGGGAGAATTTCGCTTTGCGAAATTCTCGATACGCGACCGGTCTGTGTTCGCACATTTGCGTTCTATGGGAGAATTTCGCTTTGCGAAATTCTCGATACGCGACCGCACTTTGTTCGCACATATTATACGTCGCGTATATTATACCATAGTTACGCCGAAAATGCAAGGGATATCTTTGATTTTTTTGCGCTTGCCCGTGGCGGACGGGGATAAAAATTTTTAAAAAAAGGCTTGCAATTTTGGCTCTATTGTGATATAATATACGCGACGTATAGACGTATAATCGGTACAATCAAAGCATGGTCGCGTATCGAAAATAATCTGCCACCGGGTAGAGTAAGCCGAAAGCATTCGCTGCACATCGTTAGGTCTTAGAAGATGTGCGGACGGGTGCTTATCTTTTTTCTCGTGAACAATTTGTGCCGCCGTATGGCGGCAGAATGGAGATTAGCGTGAAAGTTCAATGAAACAAAACCAGAAAGAAAAACTGTTTCACGCACAAATTCACCTAAAACGGGACCCTTACCCGTTTTTGTCGCAAGCGACACCGGTGAATTTCATAAATGATTTGTGCCGCCGCATGGCGGCGGAA
>CAZDOX010000144.1:0-3511 GCA_964507155.1 uncultured Lachnospiraceae bacterium | reverse complement strand
TCCTTAGTTTTTCTTGTCAGGGGAGCACGCTCCCCTGACGACCCCACGGCGGTTGCCGGGGAGGACAGCTGGAAATTTTCGTACATTCTTTGGAATAGCAGCCATCCCTTTTATAAAAAATTCTTGAAAAGGGGTGCGGGGAAAAACTTCTTTTAAGAAGTTTTTCTCTGCCGTCTCCTCGCGGGGGCGGAACCATCTCATACGCCGAAGTTTCCGCCCCCACCGCCCCCCACTTCCTTGGCTGGTCGGCAATCGATAGAATGATTGACAACTTTCATTTTCCCTTCGAAACAGCAGTTATCCCCTCTTATAAAAAGTTCTTGAAGAGGGGTTCGGGGAGGAACTTCTTTCAAGAAATTCCTATCCCGCGATTCGGTGTCCGAGACGGCAGCCACGCAGTTTGGCAAGGAACCGCCCTCACCCCCTGCCCCCTCTCCCAAAGGGCGAGGGGGAGTCCTTAGTTTTTCTTGTCAGGGGAGCTGCGCTCCCCTGACCGACCCCACGGCGGTTGACGGGAAGATTGCTGAAAGTTTTTGCGCCGCCTACAAAACCGTAGCCGCCCAGCCAAGGAGGCGGGGGTTCGGGGGCGGGAACTTCGGCGTTTGAGATGGTCCCGCCCCCGAGACGGCAGCCGGTAGAACGGCGGACAATTTTTACACTGCCCTCGGAATAGCTACCATCCTATTTTCAAAAAGTTCTTGAAGAGGGGTTCGGGGAAAAACTTCTTTCAAGAATTTTTTCTCTGCGCTTCCTGCGACACAGACGATCAAACATCAATCATGATGAAGAACAAAAAAAATACCACAGAGTCTCAAAAAAGAGTTTCTGCGGTATTTTTTCGTTTGAGGTTGCACAAAAGTCCAAAAAACGGCGCATCAGCGAATCTCAACGTTTACTTTTTTGCCGCTGCCCGTCGCAGCCGCTTTCATCACCGTGCGAATTGCCTTGGCTATTCTGCCATGGCGCCCGATGACCATTCCCATATCGTCGGCAGCCACACTGAGCACCAATTCAACGGAAGATTCATCGGCGTTTTCCGCCACAGACACTTCCTCGGGATGATCGACAATCGCTCTGGCAATGTCGGCCAGAGTTTCTTTCAAATCTGCCATTTCAGATTGACCTATCCTTTCTTTCACTGTTTTACCGATGTACTGTCTTTGCACATCGGTCAGAACCGCGTATGAAACGGAAATCAGCCGATAATGCCGCTCTTTTTGAGCAGAGCGCGAACGGTGTCGGAAGGCTGTGCGCCGTTCTTCATCCATTTCTGTGCTTTCTCGGCGTCAATTTTGACCGTAGCAGGCTCGGTCATCGGATCGTAATAGCCGATCTCCTCGATAAATCTTCCGTCGCGGGGCATACGCTCGTCAGCGACCACAACACGATACTTCGGTGCCTTCTTGGCGCCAACTCTTTTCAGTCTGATTTTGACCATGGTTTTTTCCTCCGAATTTTATCCTTAATTCAATTTATAAAAATCCTTTCGCTCTGCCGCTCCCCCATGGGGAGGGCGGTTATCCGAACGGAATTTTCATCTTTCCGAATGGACCTTTGCGACCGGCCTTGCCGCTGCCCATCAATTGTTTCATCATCTTGCGCATTTGCTCAAACTGCTTGAGCAATTTATTGATTTCCTCCACGGTTGTCCCGCTGCCGAGCGCGATTCTCTTTTTGCGAGAGCCGTTGATGATTTCCGGATGTTCTCTCTCCTTCGGCGTCATGGAGCGAATCATCGCTTCGATGTGCGCCAGTGCTTTTTCATCCACCTTGGCGTCTTTCAGCGCGCCCGGTTTCACGCCGGAAATCATGCCCATCAACTGTTCCAAGTTGCCCATGCCCTTGATTTGCTCCAGCTGATCCAAATAATCGTCCAACGTAAACGAGGATTTGCGCATTTTTTCTTCCAGCTCGGCCGCTTTTTTTTCGTCAAACGCCTGCTCCGCCTTTTCGATCAGGGACAGAACGTCGCCCATGCCGAGAATTCGGCTTGCCATACGATCCGGATGAAAAGGTTCGATGGCGTCCGGTTTTTCACCCACGCCGATAAACTTAATGGGTTTTCCCGTGACGTGACGAACGGAAAGCGCCGCGCCACCGCGCGTATCTCCGTCCAGCTTGGTTAAAATCACGCCGGTGACGTCCAGCATTTCATTGAAATGCTCCGCCACATTGACCGCGTCCTGACCGATCATCGCATCAATGGTCAGCAAAATTTCGGTCGGATTGACTTCTTTTTTGATATTTTGCAATTCCCGCATGAGTTCATCGTCAATATGCAAACGCCCGGCAGTATCGATAAACACCATATCGCACCCCAGCCGCCACGCTTCCTTGACGCCCTCGCGCGCAATTTTGACGGGATTTTCTTTGTTGCCCATGGTAAATACGGGAATATCCAGCTGTGCGCCCAGCACTTGCAATTGATCAATGGCGGCAGGTCGGTACACGTCGCACGCGACCAGCAGCGGCTTTTTGCCTTGCTTTTTATATAAATTTGCCAATTTTGCCGCATGCGTCGTTTTCCCGGCGCCCTGCAGGCCGACCATCATGACGATGGTTGGCGGTTGAGAAGCGATGGTCAGCTTGGCTTGCGTACCGCCCATAATACGGATCATTTCCTCGTGAACAATTTTCACGACTTGTTGACCGGGCAGCAGAGATTCCAGCACTTCGGCGCCCACCGCGCGCTCGGAAACCGCCGAGATAAACTCGCGCACCACCTTGTAGTTGACGTCGGCCTCCAGCAGCGCCATTTTGATTTCGCGCATACCGGCTTTAATATCGGCTTCGGTTAATTTTCCCTTATTTTTCAACCGTTTAAATGCGTTGTTCAGTTTTTCTCCCAAACTTTCAAACATGTCTCTGCCATCCTTTCCGTGTAATCTGTTTTTTTACCGGTCGACCGTTTTCATCCCTATACTTCTGTTTCGTGCTTTACGTGATGCTGTCGGCCAGTGCGCGGATCTCGCGCGTCACCTCGTCCGGCAGCGCATAGCGATCCGCCAGATCGCGCAGCAGAGCCGCGTGTTCGCCGGCTTCCCGAAATTTTTTTGCCAGACCCAGTTTATCTTCATAAAAGAACAATTCGATTTCCGCTTTTTTGATCAGTTCCCGCACGCCTTGGCGCGAGATTCCGCGACTTTGCGCGATTTCAGCGAGAGAAAGATCTTCATTATAATAAGCGTCCAACACCTCGCGCTTTCGATCGGAAAGCACCTCGCCGTAAAAATCCAATAAAAAAGCAATGTTCAGGTTTTTTTCAAACATGCCCAACCTCCCGACGCGATTATCGGTGTAAAGCAAAATGCTTTACATATTATACACGATTCCTCGGCGCTTGTCAAGAGTTTTTTCAAAAAAAGCGAGAAAATCCGTTAAATATCGCCTATTCCGAACCATTCCGCCGCATTTCACAAAAAATCATCGCGTTTCGCTTGAAAAGTCGCGGTGAATATGGTATAATATACGCGGCGTAACATTTGTGCGAACAAAGTATAGCCGCGTACCG
>CAZDOX010000143.1:0-3516 GCA_964507155.1 uncultured Lachnospiraceae bacterium | reverse complement strand
GGAAAGGACGTCGTCGGCGTATACGTAGGAGGGAAGCGGACAAGAGGTGTCGTGTTCGTATACGGTGACAACGCGACCGCCGCGCAGGGCGTCCTCACCTCCTGTGCGAAATCCGATCGAGCCGTCAAAACATAGGCGAATCCCGCAGTAATCGGCGGCAAAGGTGTTGGCATGCATATGACCGCAAACCATGGCGCGCACATCGCCGCGTTGCAATGCGGCGGCAAACAAACCGGAATTGAGCGAACCGGACAAAAGGGTTTCTTTTGCGTCACCGATCAAGTGTGTGTCGATCGGATTATCCATGCATATGCCGTACTCTGCGGGAGCGGCATGCAAAAGAAGCAGGGCGTCGATCGGAGCGCCGTTTTCGCGCTCCAGCTGTTCTGACGTGTGGAAATACCAATGAATTTGATTGAAATGAACAAAATCCCAATGGGAGGTCCCGGTAATGGGATGAGAAACGCGGTGTGCCTGCCGCAAATTGACCCCGTTTCTTAGGTTCAGTCCGTCGGAGAGAACGTGCGTGTCCAATCCCCAAACAGCGAAAGCAATGCGCGTTTTTTGGGAATCATAGATCGGCAAGACAAAATTCGTCACGCCGTCCACGCCGCTGTTCGGCAACGTATGGGAGGAAACACAGTGCGGATAGCTTTCCAGCAAAGTCTGGTAAGCCATATCGCCGAACCGATACCCATGATCGTGATTTCCCATCACGTGTGCCCAAGGAATCCCACGTTGCTCCATCGGCGCGGTAAAAATATCCAAGAAATCGCGAAGTTCTTCGATCGGACGATCGAGAGCCCCGTTCCATATGTCGCCGCCAAGGAGTACGAGATCCGGCTGCTCCTGAGCGATAATTCCGTCCAGAGCGGCAAGAGAGCGCGGGTCGAAATCGGCGGTTTCATGCAAATCGGAAAAGCAGCAAATTTTGAAGCTGCCGTCTGCGCGAAAGCAAAGCGGAATTTTTGTGGCGATCATCATATATCCTCCCGAAAATAAGATGAGAGATGGCTTGGATTGTTTTCTCTCATATTATACCCGATTTTTTCCATATTGTCAAGAGGATGAAAACATGCTTTATCGCCGTCCGAATGATCAAGGGTTGTTTGCGGGGAACTTTTGAAAAAGTTCATGGAAATACTCTTGAAAACCTTATGGAAATATGGTATAATATACGCGACGTATTATTTGCGCGAACAAGGTGCGGTCGCATATTGAAAATTTTGCGAAACAATATATTGTCAATCGGTTTGTCGTTGGAGGAAAAGAAGACGTGGTAAAAATTGTTCAAGTCGGCGCTCATTCTCGCGCCGCCAAGGTAGGAATCCGAGAGGGTGACAGACTGATTTCAATTAACGGACGAGAAATTCGCGACGTCCTGGATTATCGCTTTCATCTGGCCAATCGTTCCGTTACGCTGGAAATCCGGCGAGAAGAAAATCGCCTTTCGTTTACCATAACCAAAGGCGAATACGATGACATCGGATTGGAATTTGAAACGCCGCTGATGGATGAAAAACATTCTTGCGAAAACCGGTGTATTTTTTGCTTTATTGATCAACTGCCGCGCGGCTTACGCCAAACGCTGTATTTTAAAGACGATGACAGCAGACTTTCTTTCTTGCACGGCAACTATGTTACCTTGACCAATCTCTCCCAGAGAGATATCGAACGAATCATTGAAATGCATATTTCCCCCATTAACGTTTCGGTTCACACCACCGATCCGGAGTTGCGAGTGAAGATGATGCGCAACAAACATGCCGGGCACGTTCTGTCTTATCTTCGCATGCTTGCCGACGCCGGGATCCGTTTGTGCGCGCAAATTGTGCTTTGCCGCGGCATTAACGACGGTCAGGCACTGGATCGCACCATGCAAGATTTACTGACCTATATGCCGGCGTTGGACAGTGTGTCCATAGTCCCGGCGGGCTTGACACGCTATCGTCAAAAGCTTTACCCGCTGGAAACGTATACGCCGCAAGAATGTCGCGCCATCATTCATCAAGTCGGGCAAGTGGGAGACGCTTGTGTCAAGCAGTATGGGCGTCGCGTCTTTTTTTGCGCGGACGAGCTTTACATCAAGGGAGACGTGCCATTGCCTGACGATGATTTTTATGAGGACTATTCGCAGCTGGAAGACGGAATCGGCATGGTGACTTCCATGGCGCACGAATTTCAAGCGGAGATGCAATTTTTGGCAGACGATCTGGCTGACTATGTTCCACCGCGGCGCGTAACCGCAGTAACGGGAACGGCTGCCGCCGAAAGCATTTCTCGTCTTTGTGCGCAACTGGAAGCCGCTGTGGACGGATTGACCATTCAAGTTGTGCCGATTATCAACCATTTTTTCGGCGAGACGATTACGGTTGCCGGATTACTGACGGGAAAGGACATGGCGGAACAGCTGGCGCCACTTGATTTGGGAGATGAGATTTTAATCCCGGCCAATACGTTGCGCGCGGACGGTGACTTGTTTTTGTGCGGAATGACGCCCGTTGAACTCTCACGCGCGCTTGGCGTTCCGGTATGAGTTTGCCCCAACGACGGTGCCGGTTTTTTGACTGCAATGTTAGGGGTCAATCCGGACACACCGATTTATGATGCAACAAAAGATGAATAAAGGACAAAAAGCAGCGTGAACATTTTTTATCCTTCAAATTCAAAAAGGGAAAGATCACTTGTTTTACGCAGAATATCGGCGCCGCTGCGGCGCCGATGGAATAGGGAATGGAGATGGATATGAGTAAACCGATTATTGCCGTAGTAGGCAGACCGAATGTGGGAAAAAGTACGCTGTTTAACCGATTGATCGGGGAAAAACGGTCGATTGTGGAGGATACTCCCGGCGTTACGCGCGACCGAATTTACGGCGAAACGGAATGGCGGGGGCGCACCATGGTGATGATCGACACGGGCGGAATTGAACCGCGAACGGACGACACCATCTTGGTACAAATGCGCAATCAAGCGCAAATCGCCATTGATACGGCAGATGTCATCATCTTCTTGTGCGACGTGCACACCGGTGTTACGGCGGCTGACCGCGACATTGCCGTCATGTTGAAAAAAAGCGGGAAACCGGTCATTCCTTGTGTGAACAAATGCGACCGCGTCGGTGCCGTTCCGCTGGAATTTTACGAATTTTACGAGCTGGGATTTGATGTGGATCCCATTGCCGTTTCATCGGTGCACGGATCCGGGACGGGCGATTTGCTGGACGCTTGCATCGAAGCGCTGCCGTGTGAGCAGCACGTCGAGGAAACCGAGGATGATACCATTCGCGTGGCGGTGATCGGAAAGCCGAACGCGGGAAAATCGTCGATAGTCAATCGCTTTGTCGGGGAAAACCGCATGATTGTTTCCCAAATTGCCGGTACGACGCGAGACAGCGTGGATACGGTGGTGGAAAATGAATACGGTCGCTTTACCTTTATCGACACGGCGGGGATTCGTCGCTCGGCAAAAATTAATGATAAAATCGAAAAATACAGCGTGCTGCGAGCGCATATG
>CAZDOX010000142.1:0-3548 GCA_964507155.1 uncultured Lachnospiraceae bacterium | reverse complement strand
TAGGTGCCCGTCGTGTCGGCAATTACGGAATTGATATTTTCCTTACGACGAGAGGTTTTCACGCGCTTCATCAGCTCTTCTTTGAAGCACGCTTCATCCAGCGGAAGTTCGATCGGCCGATTCAACCACGCGGAAAGGTGCATCGCGTTGGAAATGGTCAATCCGTTAATTCCCTCGCGACCGTCGGCAATCAACGGCTCGCCGCGAAGAATTGCCGCCGCAAACGCGTTCAACACGCCGACATGCTGTCTGTTGTCGCCGGCACCCGTGCAATCCACCTGAATGGTTTCGTTTTTGGGTTGTGCGAACGGAACTTTATTGGTCGCGGAAAATTCCGGTTCCAACATTTCCAATTTGCGCATGGTCAGCGAACCGCCGTCGCAAATCAGCATACCGCCGTCCATCACGACCTCCAAGCGGTTGGATCCGGGCGCGTCGCCGGTAGAGGTGATGAACGTACCGGTAGCGCCGTTGGGATATTCCACATACGCGGTCACATCGTCTTCCACCTCGATGTCATGCCATTTACCAAAGTGCATTTTTGCGTCGATTTTACAAGGCATGCCGCAAATCCACTGCCACAAATCCAAGTTGTGCGGGCACTGGTTCAGCAGCACACCGCCGCCCTCGCCCGACCAGGTAGCACGCCAAGCGCCGGAATCATAATAAGCCTGCGGACGATACCAACCGGTAATCATCCAGCTGGAGCGGCGCAGTTGGCCCATCTCACCGCTTTGAATAATTTCGCGCATCTTACGATAATAAGGATTGGTCCGTTGGTTAAACATCAGCGCGTAGATCAAGTCCGGATGGCGATCCGCCTCTTCGATCAATTCGCGAACTTGCGCGGTATACACGCCGGCGGGTTTTTCACTCATGACGTGCAAACCTGCCTGCAGACCGGCAATGCAGTACCGCGGGTGATCGTAGTGCGGAACCGCAACGATAATCGCGTCGCACTCTCCCGACGAGATCATCTCCATGGCGTCGGTAAAGGTGGCAATCTCCGGAATTTCGGGATGTTCGGCACGTGCCTTTTCCACCATAGCACGCGCGTGATCCAAGCGAGCGGGGTTGATGTCCGCAACGGCGGTCACCTCAATTTCGGGGCATTGACGACCGAGGATGTTATTCAAATGTCCGGTTCCCATGTTGCCGATGCCGATAATACCAAGTCTAACTTTTTTCATCACTTTTATTTCCTTTCTTGCAATAAAAAATCAAAGATTAAAGATTAAAGATCAAAGATTAAAGATCAGTGGAAGCCGCGCGAGCGGAAGAAATCGTAGCTGCGCTTCATGCAAACGAACGGATCTTCGCCGTTGCAGTTGTCTTGCTCGATATATCCGAATTTCACGTCGGTATCGACGCAAGCCTTGAGAATATCGTCATAATCCATCATGCCGTCGCCGTTGGGAACCATGTAGATATCTCCGTTTTCATTGTGTGACATGTCCTTAAAATGAACGCAATCCGTGCGTCCTTTCAAGCGGTGCAACCACTTGACCGGATTTTCGCCCGCATACTGCACCCAGTACACGTCCAGCGTAATTCCCAGCTGTTCCGGTGTAAACGCGTCGCAAATGTGCTCCAGCACGCTCTTACCCTCAATCATTGCGAACTCGCGGTTATGATTGTGGTACATAAATTTGTGTCCGGCAGCCGCCAAAACGTCCACGCTCGGTCTGATTTCCGCAAAGAAATTCTGCAATTTTTCCATCGAATACGGCATGGTATACGATTGAGGCATCGTGCCGATTCCGACGTAGCGGCACTGCATGGTGCTGTGAAAATCAGCCGTCTGCTGCGGTTCTTTGACAATGCGATCATAAGAAAAGTGGGTCAAATCCGCCGTGAGTCCGTACGCTTTCAAGCGCTCCGCCATCCAGGTCGCGTCATACGCGCAAACGCCGGACAGCTGCACCGCCGTCATTCCCATATCGGCGACTTTTTTCAGCGTTTCATCCAAATCCTGCGTTGTTTTGCAAAAATCACGCAGCGTGTAAAGTTGTGCTCCGATGATCATAAGTTCATTTCCCTCCGTTTTTTATTGTGCATTTAAAATAGATTGCAGCGCGTGAACCGCACAATCAAACGCCGCGCGATTGTTGTCAAACGCCATGCCGCCGACCACGCTTTTTTCGTTTTCCTGCTCCAAGCCTTTCAGACCGACAAATTCCTGCAAATGCGGTTCCAGCGTCATCACGCCGCCGCCCCGCTTGCTGTAATTGGCGACCAGTGTGGCAATGTGACCTTGTCCGCAGCCGGGAGGCACCACCTGTCCGTCCGCCGCGCAATCCTTGATGTGCAAATAGCTGATATACGGCTCCAGCAGCGCCCACGCGTCCAACGGATCCACATGACATTGCATAAAGTTGGCAGGATCAAACACGCACCCCAACTGCGGCAGCGCACGGTGCAGCTTCAAGCAGCGCTCCGCCGTATCGCCGTAAATTCCCTTTTCGTTCTCGTGACAAATTTTCACCGAATGACCATGCGCGATCTCCAAGAAGCGATTCATGCGGCGGCAAACTTCGTCAAAACACGCCTCGCTGTCTTCCGTATCGTAAAAGCTGAACAATCGGATACAGCGCGCCCCCGTTGCGTCGGCAATGTCCAGCAAATGCTGAAACCGCTGTTCCTCTGCGGCAAACGGCGCACTGAATTTGACTTTTCCGATCGGCGAGCCGAGCGACCAGATGCGCAATCCGTCTTGTTCCAGGCGATCGGCAATTTGCTTGGCCTCGTCAGCGGTCAAATCCACCACGTTTTTTCCGTTGACCCCCCGCATTTCCAAATACGGAATATGATTTTCTTTCAGTGCGGCAATCTGTTCTTCCAGCGAATTTCCCGCCTCATCGGCAAAGGCGCACAGTTGTAAATTTTCGTTCATCAATGCTTTCCCTCTCTTTAAATATCACACGCCCGAATAAGCGGAAAAACCGCCGTCGACGGGGATCACCACGCCGGTGACAAACGCAGACTGCGTGTCATCGGTCAAAAAGCGCAACGCGCCAAGCAGTTCCTCCGCCTCGCCGAAGCGTCCCATCGGAGTTGCGGCAAGGATTTTTCCCGTTCTTGCCGTCGGCGTACCGTCTTCGTTGAACAACAGCGCGCGATTTTGCTTGGTAGCGAAAAATCCCGGCGCGATAGCGTTAACGCGAATCCCCGCACCGGCAAAATGAACCGCCAGCCACTGCGTAAAATTGGAAACGCCCGCTTTCGCCGCGCTGTACGCGGGAATTTTGGTCAGAGGCGTATACGCGTTCATGGAAGAGATGTTGATGATCGAGCAGTGTTCGCGCCCGATCATATCCTTGGCAAACACTTGCGTGGGAAGCAACACGCCTTTAATGTTCAAATCGAAAACCAGATCAAATCCCGCTTTATCCAGATTAAAGAAAGTCAAAATATCCTCGCGATCTTGATCTCCCGCTTCAAAATATTCTTTTGCCGTCGTTGCACGGGGATTGTTACCGCCCGCGCCGTTGATCAGCACCGTGCACGGTCCCATATCGCCAAGAATTTGCTCATGCGCCAGTTCCAGC
>CAZDOX010000141.1:0-3569 GCA_964507155.1 uncultured Lachnospiraceae bacterium | reverse complement strand
TCGCCTCGGTGCGCGTGTCGATGGACGACGTTGCCTCGTCCATAATCATGACGGGCGGGTCCGCTACCGCAGCTCGCGCTATGGACAACAGTTGCCGCTGCCCTTGCGAAAGATTGGCGCCGTTTCCGCTTAACATGGTCTGATACCCTTGCGGCAGCCGACGAATGAAATCATCGGCGTTGGCCAGCTTGGCGGCGGCGATGCACTCCTCGTCGGTGGCGGCCAACTTGCCGTAGCGAATGTTGTCCATCACCGTTCCCGTGAACAAATTGACATCCTGCAGCACAATACCCAGCGAGCGCCGCAAATCCGCTTTTTTGATTTTGTTGATGTTGATGCCGTCATAGCGGATTTTTCCGTCCGCCACGTCGTAAAATCGGTTGATCAAGTTGGTGATGGTCGTTTTCCCGGCGCCGGTTGCACCGACAAACGCCACTTTTTGCCCCGGCTCGGCATACAGCGAGACGTTGTGCAAAACGATTTTGTTTTCCTCGTAACCGAAATCCACGTCCTCCATACGGACATCGCCGCACAACCGCGTGTAGGTGACCGAACCGTCGGCGCTGTGCGGATGCTTCCATGCCCAAAGGCCGGTTCTCTCCTCACATTCCACCAGCTTGCCGTTTTCCTCTTTCGCGTTGACCAGCGTCACATACCCTTCGTCGGTTTCCGGCTCTTCGTCCAGCAAAGACATGATTCGATCCGCGCCCGCCAGCGCCATGACGACCGAATTGATTTGCTCGGAAACGTTGGAAATGTTTCGACAAAATTGACGCGTCATGCCCAGGAACGTGACCACAAACGAAATGGCAAGCTCCCCGCCGCCATGGATCAAATTGCCCAGAGAAAGGTTATACACGCCGCCAATCAGCAAAATACCGCCGATAAAAGCGACAATCACGTACATAATATTTCCGATATTTCCCATAATCGGCATAAGAATATTGGCAAAATTGTGCGCACTGGTCATATCTTGGCACAGCTGCTCATTGAGACGGTCAAAGTCTTGCTCGGTTTCCTTTTCGTGGCAGAAAACTTTGACGACTTTTTGCCCGTTCATAATTTCTTCCACGTAACCCTCAACCTTGGCGATGGATTTTTGCTGCCGAACAAAATAATGCGCCGAGCGACCGCCGATTCCCTTGGCCACAAAAATCATGGCAACCACGCCGACCAGCACCACCAGGAACAGCCAAACGCTGTAATACATCATGATCAGCGCCAGCGTAATCAGCGTCAGCGCCGCCTGGAAAACCGCCGGGAGCGATTGAGAAATCAACTGACGGAGCGTGTCGATGTCGTTGGTATAATACGACATAATGTCTCCGTGCGTGTTGGTGTCGAAATACTGAATCGGCAGCGTTTGCATGTGATCAAACATCCGTTTGCGCATGTTGTGCAAAAAGCCTTGCGTGATCACGGCGCCAAGGCGCGTGTAGATATAAGCGCACAAAAGGCCGATCACATACACGACAATCATGGTGAGTACGGAGGAGATCAATCGGGGCGAAATGCTGTCGTAAATGGCCAAAAACTCTGCCGAGGTGGTCGCTCCGGTTTGTTCCACCGCGTCAAGACCTTCTTTGATCAGCGCGGCAATTTGCTCGACGTAAATGGCAGGGGCGACGCTGACCAGCGCAAACAGCGCAATGCAAAACAGCTCCAAGCACAAAAGTCCTTTGTAGTCGCGGAATACGTAGCGGAGAAGTCTTTTCAGCGTTCCTTTTTTGGCGCGCGGCGCTTTTCTCATTTCTTGTTTTTCTTGTTTGGAATCACTCATGATCTTCCCCTCCTCCCTTGACTTGCGATTCATACACTTCGCGATAAATCGCGTTATGCCGCAACAGTTCTTCGTGCGTTCCGACGCCGTTGATTCCGCCGCCGTCCATCACGACGATCAGATCGGCGTCTTGAACCGACGAAATCCGCTGCGCGATGATCAACTTGGTCGTGCCGGGAATTTCATCCCGCATGGCTTTTCGAATCATCGCGTCCGTGCGCGTATCCACGGCGCTGGTGGAATCGTCCAGAATTAAAATTTTCGGTTTTTTCAGCAGCGCGCGAGCAATGCACAAGCGCTGTTTTTGTCCGCCGGAGACGTTGGCGCCGCCTTGCTCGATATAGGTGTCGTAACCGTCCGGGAACGTTTGAATAAATTCATCCGCCATGGCAAGTCGGCAAATGCGCTGCATCTCTTCGTCGGTGGCGTTCGGGTCGCCCCAACGCAAATTTTCTTTGATGGTTCCGGAGAACAGCACGTTCTTTTGCAGCACGACCGCCACGCTGTTGCGCAGCGTTTCGATGCCGTAGTTTCTGACGTCGATACCGCCGACTTGCAGCGTTCCCTCCGTCACGTCGTATAGACGGGAAATCAAGTTCACCATGGTCGTTTTGGACGATCCGGTGCCCCCGATAATGCCCACCGTTTGACCGGAGGCAATGTGTAAATCAATGTCGGACAGCGCCATTTTTTCGGCATTTTCGCTGTAACGGAAGCTGACGTGGTTAAAATCGATGCTGCCGCTTGGAATTTCCGTGATCGGATGATCGCAATTATGCAGCGTCGGAACCTCGTCCAGCACTTCCACGATACGGCGCGCGCTCTCGCCCGACATGGTCACCATGACGAAAATCATGGATACCATCATCATGCTCATCAAAATTTGCATGGAGTAGGTGGTCATTCCGGACAGCGCGCCAAGGCCCAGCTCCGTACCGCCGGTGGAAATGACGATTTTTGCGCAAAAATAAGAAATGCCGATCATGCAGCTGTAAATGCAAAATTGCATAATTGGCGTATTGAGCGCCAAAATTTTCTCCGCGCGGGTAAAGTCGTCACGCACGTCGCCGGAAGCGGCGTCAAATTTCTTTTGTTCATATTCCTCGCGAACAAACGATTTCACCACACGCATGCCCTTAATATTTTCCTGAACCGACTCGTTGAGGCGGTCGTATTTGCGGAACACGCGACGAAACAGAGGCATAACTTTAAAAATAATGGCGAAAAGACCTGCCGCCAAGATGGGGATGATCACGGCAAACACCCATGCCAGCGCGCCGCCGAGCTTAATGGACATGACAAAAGCGAAAACCAGCATCAGCGGGCAGCGAACGGCGGTTCGAATGATCATCATGTAAGCCATCTGCACGTTGGAGACGTCGGTGGTCAATCTGGTAACCAGACTGGGGGTGGAAAATTTATCCACATTGGCAAAGGAAAAATCTTGAACGCGATAGAACAGATCCTTGCGCAGATTTTTCGCAAATCCTGCCGAAGCGATGGCGCAATAGCGACCGGACAGCGCGCCCATAGTCAAAGAAAGGCCGGCCATTAAGACCAGCAGCAGGCCGTAGCGGGCGATGACGTCCAGACCGCAGCCGGCTTCGATCTCGTCGATCAAATCGGACGTGAGCAAGGGGATCAAACATTCAATGACCACTTCCAAAGAGACGAACAGCGGCGCCAGCAGAGACGCTTTTTTGTATTCACGAATGCTCGCCGCAAGTTTTTTTAGCATGAAAATACCTCCAATGCATTTTCTTTGTTTATTTTATTATCGATTATTATA
>CAZDOX010000140.1:0-3611 GCA_964507155.1 uncultured Lachnospiraceae bacterium | reverse complement strand
GGTCAATCCCACCAACGTGATGGGCGCCTCCAAACGGATGTGCGAAATGATCATTCAATGTCGCGAGGACAGTCGCACCAGCTTTGCGGCGGTTCGTTTCGGCAATGTTCTCGGCTCCAACGGATCGGTCATTCCTCTGTTCAAGCGGCAGATCGCCGGCGGCGGCCCGATTACCTTGACCGATAAGCGAATCATTCGCTATTTTATGACCATTCCCGAAGCGGCGCAGCTGCTGATGGAAGCGGGGGCGATGGCAAATCGCGGTGAGCTGTTTGTGCTGGATATGGGTAAGCCGGTGAAAATTTACGATCTGGCGGTAAATATGATTCGTCTGTCCGGCTTGGTTCCGGAAAAAGATATAAAAATTGAAGAGATCGGTCTGCGTCCCGGGGAAAAGCTTTATGAAGAACTGTTGATGCGCACCGAAACGTTGGACAAGACGTCCAATGATTTGATTTTTATCGAGAAAGACGCGCCGCTCTCGCGCAGGGAAGTGGACGAAAAAATCGACGTCCTTTGCCGCGCTTTGCAGACAAGCGAGGGCGAGACGGACCCGTCCGTCATCAAGCATGCGCTGAAGCGGACCGTACCGACGTTCCATGAGCCGGAGACGATCAATCGCGCGGCAATGCAATCGCAAGAAATGCAATTGACGCAACAGTAATAGGTACGCGTGACCAATAAAAAGACAAGGAAGACAAGAAAAACAACAAGAAAATACAAAAGAAAGATCCGTTTTTGCGGAGTGAGGAAGTCCATGATGCAAACCGAAATATCCCTGAAAGATATCCTTGGCATTGCGCGAAAATATTTCGTTTTTTTGCTTGCACTGACCGTGCTTGCCGCGGCGATCGGTTTTTCCGTTACGCAGTTTTTTATCGCGCCCGAGTATACGTCATCTGCCACCATGTACGTGTCTGCCAAAGAGGGCGGCAGCCAAAACAGCAGTGAGTTGACCTACGCCAAATCGTTGGTGAAAACATACGAAACCATCATCACATCCCATACGGTGCTGCAAAAAGTAGTCGATGAACTGCACGCGGATTATCCGGATTTGACCGTGTCGGCGATTCGAAATATGCTATCCATTGATTCGATTAACGATACGGAGGCGTTTACCATTTCCGTAACGTCGACGGATCCGCAAATGGCAACGGATATTTGCAACGTTGTGGCCGAAGTCGCGCCCCCCGAGGTGCTTCGCGTGGTCAAAGCCAGCGTGGTGGAGTTGATTGACCCGGCGCGCGTTCCGACGGAGGCAAGCCATCCGGTGCTGAGAAATACGGTGATTGCCGCGCTGATCGTCTTTATTTTGGCGTACGCCGCCTTGTTCTTGCGGGAAATGTTGGATACGAAAATATATTCCCGAAACGAACTGACCGAAAACTTCCAAGTGCCGGTGCTCGGTGTGATTCCGGACAGCAACGGGGCAGGGAAAAAGCGGAAAACCAATAACCATTCAACCATTCAAGAGGACAGAGAGCGATTGCTCACTTCCAAAACGCCGTTTAACGTCGCGGAAGCTTATCGCATGATGCGGACCAATATCGTGTACCTTCCCATCGACGGTAAGTGCAAAAAAATCGCCGTGACCAGCTCCGCCGCTGCCGAGGGAAAGACGACAACCGCCACCAACCTTTCTCTGACTTTGGCGAAAAACGGCGCGCGCGTGCTGTTGATCGATGCCGACATGAGAAAACCGCGCATCCGCAAGCTGCTTGGAATTAAAGATCCGATCGGCTTGTCCGAGTATATCGCGGGTTTGACCGAGCAAGTGCCGGTGCAAGCGTCGCCGTTCCGCAATTTGTCGGTGATGGTTTCCGGTAAGAGCAGCGCCAACGCCGCAGAACTGCTGGCTTCCCGCCGCCTTGGCGAAATGATCGTTTCGTTGGAAGATCAGTTTGACTATATGATTTTCGACTTGCCGCCGATCAATGTGGTGACGGACGCCGGCGTCATTTCCAAACTGGTGGATGGATATATTTTGGTGACCTACTCACAGTATTCGGATGTTACCTCGGTGCGCGACGCCGTGAACACGCTGTCACAATTGGAAGCGAAGATCCTCGGATTCGTACTCAACGGATTGAACCCCAAAGGATCCGGTAAGTACGGAAAATATAAAAAAAATGGAAGATATGGAAAATATTATTCGGGGGGGGGGGGACGGCTATGAACCCGTCGCCCATCGACAGCACTCCAAAAAATCGGTAACGACGCCCGATGCGCAAGCATGTCCGAGTGCGACGCGTACGCGCGAGAGCGGGGAACCGAAAAGCGCAACATGAAAAGTGAAAAATAGAAAACAATCAAGGCGGCGGTCTGACGGTTCGTTCACTTGATCGCAGAAAGTAGGCTGCCGCAGGAGGATATGCGACAGCCTATGCGCATATTCGGAGGAGATCTGCCATGGAACCAAGAGTAGTTTTTGATTTTCATTCACATATTCTTCCCGGTGTGGATCACGGCGCAACAGACGTGGAAGAGAGTTTGTCGATCCTGAAAGCGGCAAAGAATGTCGGCATAGAATACATCGCGGCAACGCCGCATTTTTATCCGCATCGGCGCCGCGTCGGCGACTTTGTCCGTTGTCGGGATGCGGCGTTTGCGCAATTGCAGACGCAGGTGCAGCAGACGGATTTGCCGAAGATTTTGCCGGGAGCCGAAGTACTGCTGTGCCCCGGATTGGATCGAATGGCGGGGTTGGAACAGCTATGCCTGCGGGACACCAACGTATTGCTGGTGGAGTTGCCGTTTGTATCGGATGAGCACACGGACGAGATGTACGACACGGTGGAACGATTGCTGACCGAGCGTCATTATATTGTGTATGTGGCGCACCCCAATCGCTATTCGGATGAGACGATCGATCGAATGTTGGAAATGAGCGTGCGATTGCAATTGAATATCGAAGATTTGGTGTGCATTCGTGAGCGGAAACGCATCAGGCGCTGGATTCAGGGCGGACGAGTTCATGCGATAGGCAGTGATGTGCACCATCACCCGCAAATATATAAGCAATGGAGCAAGGCAGTGCCGCCGGTTGCGCCGGTCTTGGATTTCGTCAATCATCCGTTGCGCGGCGCACGGTGTCGAAAGTAAAGAGTAAATAAAATTTACCATTGACAATGCGGCAACAATGTGGTACAATAATAAGGATAGCTTCGCCGAACGATCGCGCTGTCTGTTGCCGAAAGGTATGACAGTGAGGAAAGTCCGGGCTTCGCAGGGCAGAATAGCTGATAACGTCAGCCGGAGGTAACTCCCGGGAAAGTGCAACAGAAATAAACCGCCGCGGCAACGCGGTAAGGATGGAAAGGCGAGGTAAGAGCTCACCCACTTGCATGGTAACATGCACTTGCTGTAAACCCTATTTGAAGCAACACCCAAGTGAAAAAGGCTTGCTCGGCCGTTATTTTTCCGGGTGGCACGACGCCGCGCGCGTCGGAGCGTATCGGCGACGATACGCAAAGATTGATGATCGTTTAAGACAGAACCCGGCTTACAGACGAGGCTATCATCAACTGAATTGATCCAAAAATACAATAAGCGGTACCAAGGCATGAACCTGAGTATCGCTCATTGTATTTTTATTTTTTATTTTGTCAAAT
>CAZDOX010000139.1:0-3671 GCA_964507155.1 uncultured Lachnospiraceae bacterium | reverse complement strand
GGCGGAATGGAGATTAGCGTGAAAGTTCAATGAAACAAAACCGGGAAGAAAAACTATTTCACGCGTAGCAATTGATACCGCCGCTGGCGGCGGAATGGAGATTAGTAGTATGAAACAACAAACCAAAGACCAAAGAGAGCCTCCGACAAGCGGTGCCATCTCCTCGGTAAAGAGCAAGAAAAAAAGCAAGGGGCAAATCACACGGCTTGACGCGGTAGACGAGGAGGAATTGGCAGAATTTCGCCGTATCATCCGCGAAGTGGTCCGCACGCCGGAATTTGCTGCGATGAAACAAACCAATCACCATATTCGCAGCAATTTGTATGATCATTCCTTAAAAGTTGCTTTTTTGTGTTATTTGCATCATAAACGACATCGAATGAGCGGCGACGTGACGGAGTTGGTACGCGGAGCGCTGCTGCACGATTATTATTTGTACGATCCGCATGACGGAGAGCGGCACCCGTGACATTGGTTTGCCCATCCGCACCGTGCTTGGATCAATGTGAAACGGCAATATCCCAACACCAGTGAAACACAGCGGGATATGATCGTACACCACATGTTTCCGATTACGCTGATGCCGCCGCGGACGCGATACGGCTGGCTGATCTGCTATTATGACAAAGTAGCGGCGCTGTTTGACTTGTTTGACCGCCGTGCCGGTTCCGATCAAAATCAGATAAAAAGAAAAAGGAGACAATCGTACTGAGACGTCTCCTTTTGATCGTTTTGATCGTTTTCCTATTATTGATGTGCTTCCAGGTAAGCAACCACGTCGCCGATGGTAACGAACTTGTGAAACTCCTCATCGTTAATCTCAACGCCGAACTTTTCCTCGCACATCATCGCCAATTCATACTGCTCAATGGAATTAATTCCCAAGTCGCTTTTGAGTTCTGCCTCCATGGTGATGGCATCCTCGTCCAACTGCAATTCGTCGATCAGCAACTTCTTGAAAGTCTCAAACATGTTTTATCCTCCAAAAAATAAATCCAAAATGATAGAGCGGTCTTTTCTCACGGGAAAGTTAACAGTGATAGCCGCTCAACTGCGTACATTATACCTTATTTGCCTACATTTGTCAAGAGTTTTTTGCGCGGATTGTTGATTTTTTGAAAAAAATAGAAAAAATAGTTGATTTTTGCCTGATTTTGTGGTAAAGTGTTAGAAGAAACGCCGATCGACATCGATACTCCGAACATTCGGAAAGGAGGCAGGACCGTGGGACTTGGCGTGAAACGACCGCTATGCTGCTTTTGTTGGCTGTTTGTGCTGACTTGTGCGTTATATTTGCTTTTCCCCGCACACCGCGTCCTTGTCACGATTCTGTTGGGCGGCGGAATTGTGGGGGCACTGCTGCTCTTCTTACTTCCGATCGGAAAACGGCACCGGCAGCCGGAAGATGTGGCACGGTTTCGTTATGTTTGTTTTCTTTCGGTTGCCGTTCTTTTCGGAACGCTTTTGGGCGGCGTTCGCCTAACTTGGCAAGAAAACCACACACAAGTATATGTGAATCGACACGAAATCATACATGCGACCGTTTTGGAACGAAAATCTTCCTCCTCCTATCGAACGCAGTATCTGGTTTCCCTTGAGCAAATCGGAGAGGATGAAGACGGAATTTGCGCGCTGATGACCTGCGACTTTGTCGCGCCGATGAGCGTCGGAGATCGCGTATGTTGCACGGCGGATTTGTCCGCGGTGGAAGAAACCCATTGGCGTGCGATCGGCGCGGTTTTGCAAGCCGAGGTGGCAGATGCCGCAGAGATTCAATTCGTGGAACGCGTCACGGGAAAAGAAAATCCGCTGCTTTTGATCAAAATGAAAGCGTCAGAACTTCAAATGCTGCTGGCTTTGAAATTGCGGCAACAGATCGGAGGGGACGAAGGGGCACTGTGTGCGGCTTTGCTCTTGGGAGAAAATTCCGAATTGCCTGCCGGACTCACGCTGAACTTTCGGCGCAGCGGCGTGTCGCACTTGCTGGCGCTCAGCGGGATGCATTTGGGAATTTTGATGGCGCTGGTATCGCGCCTGCTGAATCGTTTGAAGCTGCCGTACCGTCTGAAACTGGACCTCGCGGCGGTGGCGGCTCTATTCTACTTGATGTTGACCGGCTGCGCAACCTCCACTCTCCGCGCGACGGTTATGCTGCTTTGGGTGTTATGGGCAAAACGAATGGGAAAAGAGGCGGACGCCCTGACCTCACTTTCGCTCTTCTTTGCCGTGTGCATAGGAATCCGACCGACTATGCTGTACGACATCTCGCTGTGGCTGTCATCTTTGGCCATTCTCGTACCTATTGCCGTGTTTCCCGCGTGGCAGCGGCGCAAATCAAACGCTGCTTCCGTCGCCGTTTCGCCAAAATTCGGCTGTATGTTTGCAGTGCTGCGCTGGCTCAAACAAAAGATAATCGATCCGATGATCATCGGGTTGCTTTGCACGTTGATTTTGTTGGTTCCGATGTGGATGACCTTCGGAGAAACGTCGCTGCTCTCTCCGATCTCCACCGTTTTACTGACGTTTCCGTTGACCGGAATTTTATGTTTGGGTTTGCTGTATCTTTTACTTTTGCCGCTGTCCGGATGGTCGGTCGCGTTGTTTTGGCTGAACGGTTTGGCGCAGGGAATGAAATACTTAGCGTCCGCGATGCTGCGTGTGACGGAAACTTTCGGCCGTTTGCCAAACACCATGCTTTCTTTGCGATATACCGCACTGACGGTGGTAATTCCCGTGCTCGGCGCGGTTTTGACATTGATTTTTCTGATTCGCTGTCGCCGACGTACGATGTTGCTGTTGCTTTCGATCGTTTTGACGGTGGGATTTGTCGGTTCGGCCGCGGAAGTGATGAACCGGAGAAACACGCTTGACGTGACCTATGTGGTCAGCGGAAACAGTGAACTGTTGTGCCTATCCGATCAAGAGCAGATGACGCTTTTGGATTGGACGGACGGCAGTTATCGCGCATATGATCGGCTGCTTCGAGAGGACATGCCGAACGAGCATACGGAAATTCATGCGCTGGTGTTGACGCATTACCACAGTCGCCACGTCGCGCTGTTGGAGCGATTGTGCGGAAGTGTTCGTTTGCAAACGCTGTATTTGCCGATCAGCATGCCGTACTGCGAGCAAGAAAAAGCGGAAGATGATGAAGGAATTGCTCGGAAACTGACGGAAATTGCAAAAACGTACGGAACCGATGTCGTGCTTTACGATATCGGGCAAACCCTGCCGATTAGCGCGTCTGTGACTTTAGATGGTTTAAACTACGCCATGATCAAGCGGTCGGCACACCCGGTTTTGGCTATGTCGCTGACCTGGCGTGAGCAGGTGAGTGTGACGTATCTTGGCGGCGCATTTGCCGAAGAATCGGAGATTTTGCAGTTTGCCGACGCGTGCGTTTCCGGCAGTGAAGTGGTCATTCTCGGCGGGCACGGACCGGTGACCCGGCAGGCCTTTTCCATTGAAAACTGGTCGGATACGCTGCGTGCGTTATTGATTCACGGGGATGCGACGGGTGCGTATTTAAAAGGCAACGACCAAACCATAACAGCCATGGCGCAAGCCGATTGCCATGCACTGTTTAAAGGCGAGGACGGAGAATCGGTGACGATATCCGTTTCGATCGATTCCGATTAGATTTGGCGGGGGAAAACTTCTTAAAAGAAGTT
>CAZDOX010000138.1:0-3736 GCA_964507155.1 uncultured Lachnospiraceae bacterium | reverse complement strand
GACGCGGGTCATGATCTCCATGTTCAGGACAACGTAGATGGAGTCGGTCAGCTCAATGCCGTACTTGGCAAACGGCGAGCCGACAACGGACATGGAATAGGGAATGACGTACATGGTGCGCCCTTTCATAGAGCCGCGGTAAAGCTTGGACAGCTTTTCCTTGCATTCCGTCGGATCCATCCAGTTGTTGATGTTTCCGGCATCCTCTTTTTTGGAGGTGCAGATGAATGTTCTTCCCTCAACGCGAGCAACGTCGTTGACGGCAGTGCGGTGCAGATAGCAACCGGGCAGTTTTTCTTGATTGAGCTTGATCATTTCGCCGGTAGAACAAGCTTCCTCACGCAGTGCTTGCGCTTGCGCTTCGGAGCCGTCGATCCAGACAATTTTGTCCGGCTGCGTCATCGCAGCCATTTCATCGATCCAGTTCAACACATACTTGTTGTTGGTCATGAATAAATTCCTTCTTTCTATCTTTTTTAATAATAATCTCGGTATCGGATTAAGGATAAAAGGAGCACCTGAACTATAATAAAGTTGTTCCAATCCTCACCCATTATATATAATACTACAAAAAACGAAAAAAAGCAAGAGGTGTTGAAAAAGGTTACAATTCGTTCATATTTTTTGACATTTTTTCGTCTCGAACTTGCAAAATAAATCGGTTACACCGCGCGAATTTTCAAAAATTCAGGGGTCTTTTGCATAGAAAGCACTTTTGTTTGCACATAACGAAAAAAAGAGTTAGGGAGAGGCGGAAAAAATTCTCGCCGTTGTCATGGAATATCGCACCGTAATCGCAAAAGAATTCTCGGACGACACAAGTAAAGCGAAAAAATTGAGGGGGAAAACAAAAAAACGTTGGCGGATGTCGAAAACTTCTTGACTTCATCGCAAAATTGTTATATAATATAGTTGTATGATGAAAAACTACATCAAAAGGAGTTTATAATTTATGAAAAAGATTCTTTGCATCGGCAGCGTGACTGTCGACATTATGGTCAAACCCGCTTCGACCGTTCCGACACCGGGCACCTTGCGCGCGGTGGAATCCGTCTCCACGCACGTCGGTGGGTGTGCCACCAACTGCGCCAACGATTTGGCAAAGCTGGGTGTCCCCGTTGCAATCTCTTGCTTGGTCGGAAAAGACATGATGGGAGATTTTATCCTGAAAGAAATGTCTTCCTACGGTGTGGATTGCAAAGGAATGGTATTTTCCGATACCGTCGGGACCACCGTTTCGGTTGTCTGCATCCATGAGTCCGGCGAACGCAGCTTTTTGTACAATCCGGCGTCTTCTGCGGCATTTACTCTGGAAGATATTTCCGACGAAGTTTTGGCGGACTGCGACATCGTATTTGTCGGCGGCGCCATGCTTCTTTCCAGCTTTGACGGCGAACCGACACGCAAGCTTATGAAAAAAGCACGCGAAATGGGGAAAATTACCGTATTGGACACCGCGTGGGATTTCGACGATGTTTGGCTGCCAAAAATCGAGGCATGCTTGCCGGAGTTGGATTATTTCATTCCCAGCGTGGAGGAAGCTGCCAAGTTGACGGGCGAAGAAGATCCCATCAAAATTGCGGAAAAATTACATACCATGGGGCCGAAGAATATCGTGGTTAAGGTTGGGAAAGCAGGCGCGCTGGTTTCACCGCAAGGGGAAGAAATGACCTTGGTTCCCTCCTTCCTAATCGAAAAACCGGTGGATACCACCGGTGCGGGCGATTCGTTCTGTTCCGGCTTTTTGACCGGTCTGGCAAACGATTGGGATATGGTCAAATCCGCACAATTCGGCAACGCAGTCGGTGCACATTGTATTCAAGCCATCGGCGCTTCAACGGCAATCCCCACCATGGCGGAAGTGCAGAAATTTATCGAGGAACGCTCCAAGCAAGCGTAATCCGCGCTTTGCAACGTAAACGTGCATTGCAATGAACGCTTGAGCTGTTATCGCGGCGGGGAGGACTTCTCCAGAACGAAGTCTTTCCCGCCTTTCTTCTCAAAAAATCACCGAAAAAACGGAAAGGATATATTTCATGAAAGAAGTCCATTTGATCTGCAACGCGCACATTGACCCGATATGGCAGTGGGATTGGCCTGAGGGAGTGAGCGCCGTGCTGTCCACATTCCGCTCGGCAGTTAAACTGGCCGAGGAGTTTGATTATATCTTTTGCCATAACGAGGTCAGCGTCTATCGTTATGTGGAAACCTACGATCCGACGCTGTTTGCCGATATTCATCGCCTCGTGCGCCAAGGAAAATGGCATATCATGGGCGGCTGGTTCCTGCAACCCGATTGCAATATGCCCTCCGGCGAGAGTTTTGTTCGCCAAATTTTAGAGGGAAAACGGTATTTTATGCGTCATTTCGGCGTGTTTCCCACCACAGCCGTTAATTTTGATCCGTTTGGCCATACCCGCGGATTGGTTCAAATTATGAAAAAATGCGGGCAAGACAGCTATATCCACTGCCGACCCAATGGGGGAGAATGTCCTCTTCCTGCCGAACAATATCTCTGGCGCGGGTTTGACGGCTCAACCGTTAAAGCAGTTCGTGCTGCCGCTTACAATACCCCGCTCGGCCACGCGGTCGACGCTATTCGCTCCCGTGCTGCCGCACAATCGGAAGACATAGTCTGCGTTTTGTGGGGCGTCGGAAACCACGGCGGCGGCCTGTCGCGTCAAGATCTTGCCGATATTCAAAGTCTGATGAAAACCGGAGAGATGACCGTTTATCATTCCACGCCGGAAGCGTTTTTCGCGCGGATTCAGCCGACCTCGGTGGTCGATATGTCCTTGCGCATTTCCATGCCGGGGTGCTATACTTCTATGGGTCGGATCAAAAGAAAACACATCCAACTGGAAAACGAACTGTATTTAACGGAAAAAATGCTATCCGTTGCCAATTTATCCGGAGCGATGGACGATTATCCGGAGGAAACCATCCATAATATTACCGAGGATTTACTCAACGCGGAATTTCATGACGTCCTGCCGGGCAGCAGTATTCAAGCCGGCGAGGATAACGGTTTGAAATTGTTGTACCACGGCCTCTTGGAAGTCGAACGTTTGAAAACACGCGCATTTTTTGCGCTGGCTGCAGACCAGCCGGTTGCCGATGACGGAGAATATCCTATTTTAGTCTTCAATCCTATGCCGTACCCCATTGCCGAAAATGTGGAATGTGAATTTATGCTTGCCGACCAAAACTGGAGCGACACCGTGACGACCATCACCGTCCAAGACGGCTCGGGGCATGTGATTCCATCCCAAACCATCAAGGAAGAGAGCAACCTCAATTTGGACTGGCGAAAGCGAATCACGTTTATGGCAAATGTTCCGCCCATGTCGCTTTGTCGCTATCGCGTGTATACCGAGGTGACGAAGCGCGAGGCGCCGATCCGTCCGAAAAATCCGATATTCGACAACGGTCACAAACGCGTGGAAATCGACGCGACTACCGGTCTTTTAAAATCGTTTTCCATCGACGGACAAGAAATTGTTACCGACGGATTTTCTCTTTGCATGTTTGACGATAATCCGGATCCGTGGGCAATGCAAGCATACCAGCTGGAACGTCTTGGTACCAATGAGCGCCCTTTTCGCCTGTCCGACCATCCGGACGGCGTATTTCGCGGCTTGAAGAACCTTTCTGTCACGGAAGACGGCGATATTTACCTTGGCGTGGAAGCCTTGTTCGAATCCGATCACACGCGCGCCAGAATCTTTTATAAAAT
>CAZDOX010000137.1:0-3768 GCA_964507155.1 uncultured Lachnospiraceae bacterium | reverse complement strand
TATTACCTATTCGTTTGTCGCTGGTCCCTTCATTCGGACGTGGATCCGTGCGATTCAAAGTGCGCAAACCGAAAATCCGAAACCGCATGTGTTGCTGATCGAAGAAATTAATCGCGCCAACGTTGCGGCAGTGTTTGGCGATATATTTCAGCTGTTGGATCGTGATGAATGCGGTGTGAGCGAATATCCCATCCAGACTTCCAAAGAACTGAGAGAATATCTGGCGGGAGAATTGAATTGTTCGCTCCGTCAGGTCGCTACCTTGAAAATTCCCGCCAATATGTTTATTTGGGCGACGATGAACAGCGCCGATCAGGGCGTATTCCCAATGGACACGGCATTTAAGCGTCGCTGGGACTTTACCTATATCGGAATTGACGAAAACCAAGAAAAAATTGAACCTTATGTCATTGAGATTGCGGGACAAAGAATTTCTTGGAACCGTCTGAGAGTGGCGATCAATGCGCGTTTGACCGCGTTGAACATCAACGAGGACAAGCTGATCGGCCCGTTTTTTATCAAAGAAAAAATCTTAAAAGACAACAAGGCTTTGGTGGAAGCGCTGAAGAGCAAAGTCATCATGTACTTATTCGAGGACGCCGCCAAGCAAAGAAGAGGAAAAATATTTTATCAAGACGGGGTGAAATATTCGGATCTTTGCCACAAATGGATGACGGACGGCGTCAAAGTCTTCCATGATGAAATTTACCGCCAGCTTATCGCCGCGGAAGAAGCAGAATCATGAAATCGGTATTTGTCCAAGAACAACATCCGTACAAAAAGGCGGATCTCGTTCACATTTTCGGTGCGGATGAAGCAATTTCTTGCATCAAAAAATTAAAAGAATTCGGTATTCTGAAAACCATCCGAAAAGACAAACGTTTTTCGGATCTGTCGCAGCTCGGCGACGCGGATTTTCTTATCGTGGATGAAGAAGATACGGATGTGCCGCGCAGGTATGTTTTTTGTTTCGTCGGTGTCATTATCGTCCACGGTGTCGTGTTAAAATGCTATCCGAAGTACATTTTCGGTACCAAAGAGCCGCTGGAAGAACTGAAGCAGGTGATGAATGTACTGGAAAAATACAACGGAAAGGAACAAATCATCAAAATCTGTTTGAACAGACAGCGGGACAAAGAGTTCAATCGATTGGCGGCGATGATCACTTTGCTGCATGATTACGAGGAAAACGGCGTTTATCGGAATAGGCAGGATAAAATAGAAACCAACGGAAACGGCGAGGTCAACTGGAGCCGAACCATCAACGAAACGTTTGCCGTTTTTCATCACGGCAGACCGTATTATACGGAACTGCGGACGTTGCTCCATCAAGACGACGACCAAGATTTTTTTAGGCGCTTGCATGCCTGCATGGTGACGCTGTGCAGCGCGGAATTGGAACAGCTGTCCTTGTTGGAGTTGTTGGGATTGTCTAAAGTCGAACTGACGGATGAAACGCTGGATGACTTGGGAGACAGTTCCTACATTCTCAAACGTTTGGAACAAGAAATGAGCGTTCAGTTTCATACGAGAAAGCAATCGCTGCTCCAAGTGATGTATCTGATGATTGCCAACGAGGGAACACTGGTAGATCACAGCAGCTTCAGTTTGTACGGAACCAACGCGTACCACTATGTTTGGCAGGAGGTGTGCGCGGTCGCGATGGGGAATGTTCTTCACAAAAAATTATGTGATCTGTCGCTTCCGTCGGGAACGCTTCGTGCGCAGTACCGTCGGCGAGCGAACGAAAAGTTGATTGACATAATTGAAAAACCGCTGTGGTTTGACCGTGACGGGAACACTCATCCCGCCTCAGATACGTTGATTCCCGACATGGTGTCGATCAAGGAGGACGCTTTTTACATTTTTGATGCGAAATACTATGCCGTCCGATCGGAGGCAGGGTGGAAAATGATCGGACAGCCGGGCATTGGGGACATTACCAAGCAATATATGTATCAATTGGCGTATCAAGATTTTTGCAAAGCCCATGACTTTTCTATGCAAAAGATCAAAAATTGTTTTTTGATGCCGACGGAGGCAGGAGAATCTCTCGTTGACATAGGCTCGGTCCGGATGGATATGCTGTCACGCTTGAAACTGAAAGATATCCGTGTTATCGCAGTCCCCGCAAGGCTTGCTTACCAAGCCTATCTGACCAATCAAAGGATATCATGGACGGATACGATATAAAGAGATAAAAGTAAACGTGGACGACGATGGCTTATACCATCAGGTCGTCCACGCTGCGTTTGGGGACACAGTGTACATCGTTTTCATCGCGGTAATATCGAATCGATCCGTCTTGTGAGAGCGGGACCAAGCGTACGGTTTCTCTCGGCTCGCCAAGGGCTATGACCAGCGCGATTTGCCACTGTTCCGACGATAGGTGCAGAATATCCGGCAACTCCGGTTTTACGTTTTTGATCATACAACCGCCAAGACCGCATTCGGCGGCGGCAAGCAAAATACTTTGCGCGCAAATTCCGGTGTCAACGGCCAGCAGTTGATTGTTTTCTGTCGGGTGGCACAGCAAAACCAGATAGCCGCGCGGACGTTCTTCTTCGCACGGTCCGTCCCAATCCGACAAATAACCCGCCCAACCTAAGGTGGGAAAAACCGCATCGCAGGCCTCCTTTCCGCAAACAAGGCGAAAACGCAATCGCTGTAAATTTCCGCCGGATGGCGTGAGCGTGCAGCAAGCGACCAATTCGCGCAGTTGTTCTTCCGACAAATAGTCGCCGCCAAAGCGTCGATAAGAACGATTGTTTCTCAACAGTTTGAGCATAAGCTCGGGTTTTTTGTGCGTTTTTTGGTTCATCGCAGGATCATTCCTTTCCGATAAAAATATTTTGATCCGATTCATGGGTATTTTACTGTCCGGATTCCGTGACCAATGTTGCCAAATTGATGACGTTCACGCCGTGCTGCAACGCATAGCGATAGGTATATCCCGTGCCACTGGCGCCGGTGCGACAATAATAGGCAATGCATATGCCGCAACCGTCGATCATTTCTCGATTTCGCTGCAACATGCAGCCGTTGACATAGGTATCGGTGGTATAATGAATATGGTCCGCATGCTGCGTGATTTGTCGATAGAGCGCTTTTTCATCCCAATTCCAAAATTTATCTTGATGGCGACAAGGCAAATATAGATGCAGTTGAACATGCGGGAAGCGTTCTTTGAGCGATAGTACTTTCAGCGCTGCCATGGTGTCAAATCCGATCGCGCCGCCGGTGCGAAACGTATCGTAACCGCTTGCGATCAGTTCCGACAGCGTATCTTCCAGCAAACGAGGTAAAGCGGTGATCTCGTTTTCGGAGAGGGCGCGGTGTCCGGTAAAGCAGACCGGTTTGCTGTGTTCTGCCATGGGTTATGACTCTCCTTCAAAATACATTTCTTCTACGTATCGCTGCCGAAATGTCGCGTTGGTAGACAGATCCACTACCTTCGTCATGGCGGCAATTTGTTCCGCCCGCTCTCGTTCGCGGTCGCATAGTAACATCATGGAAGCACCGCTTCCCGCCGCGTTTCCGAGCACGCGGATTTTTTTGACCAAGGCAGCGGGAATCAGACCGATGACCGCGCAACTTTCCGGGTGCAGATAAGAACCGAATCCGCCTGCCAGAGCGACTTCTTCTATGTCGTCGTAGCCGATATTTGCCGTATGGAGCAGTGTTTCCAATCCGGCTCGAATGGCTGCCTTTGCCAGTTGGACTTGCCGAATGTCCTGCTGCGTTAAGCGGCAGGTACCGATTATGGCA
>CAZDOX010000136.1:0-3811 GCA_964507155.1 uncultured Lachnospiraceae bacterium | reverse complement strand
ACATTTAACGCTTTTTCTCTTCTCCTTCCTTTTATCTCTTAAGTTCCCAGCTATGGGGGTGAGGGCAGCGCCTTGCCAAGCTTCCGGCTGCAAACGACGCCCGGATCCATGGTGAAGTAAATGCTGCCGATCTGATTTGCCCAAACACCATTTTGTATGAAGAACCATTTATATTGTTCTATATCTTTATATCTTTATATCGTTGAAGGAGGCTTTGTTGCGATGGCTTATCCCCTGCAATATCAATTAACGGAATATGATTGCGGACCGACTTCGGTGATCAACGCACTGCGATTTTTGTTTGATCGCAAGCAGTTGCGCCCCGATATGATTCAAGGGGTTTACCGATATTGTCTGGAGGGCTTTAACTGTCATGGCGAAATGGGAAAAACGGGAACGTCGCGCTGTGCCATGAATTTTTTGGCGCAGTGGTTCAATCAGTATGCCCTGCAAAGGCGATTTCCCATCCGCACCGAATATCTGGCGGCGGAACAATCATACTTAGAATCAAACAGTCCCATCGTCCGCGCACTGGCGGCGGGCGGGTGCGCGTTGGTGCGTTGCTACCTGGGGTGCGAGCATTATATTTTGCTGACCGAGCTTAGCGAAGACGGCGAGCACGTCTACGCGTTCGATCCGTATTTCTTGGACAAAAAGCTGCGGCGTAAAGATATTGTTCCCATCACGGATCGTCCTTGCAGCGCGAATTGCTTGCTGCCGTTTTCCCGCTTGAATCGTGAAGATCGTGATTATTACGCCATGGGCGCCTTTGCCGACCGCGAATGTATTTTATTCTTTAACACGGCAACTTGCGCGACGGTTCTGACGCCGAATTCATCGATCACACAAGGAGCGGCGGGGCGATGACGCAGGAAAATATCGCGGCGGTTTTGGATGCGGTGGATCCCGCGGCGTCGGTTCGTTTGTTTTGCGAGTTGGTTGCCATCGATAATGAAAGCTATGACGAGCGCGCCATGGCAGACGCGGTCACCGCGCGATTGCAGGCGATGGGACTTTCGGTGTATGAAGATGACGCAGCCGCGAAAATCGGCGGGAACGCAGGGAATTTGTACGCGGCGCTGGCGGGAACGGGGACGTTGCGCGACGCCGAACCGCTTGCCTTTTGCGCACATTTGGACAGCGTGTCGCCGGCAACGGGAAAGAGGGCCACGTGTTATCCGGACGGAACCATTCGCGGGAACGGAGCGGCTGTGCTGGGGGCAGATGACCTGACGGCGGTTTCGGCTATGCTGGAGACGGTGCGAATTTTGCAGCAAAGCCGCGTGCCGCACCGCCCGATTGAGCTGCTGTTTACCGTTTGCGAGGAACCGTATACGGTGGGTAGTCGCGCGATCGATTGGAATCGCATGCCGCTGCGCGCAAAATCCGTCATTGTGCCGGATCTGGCAGGGCGCATGGGAACGGCGGCGTTCGCCGCCCCGACCATTCTCGCAGTGACGATCACCGTACAAGGGCGAGCGGCGCACGCAGGATTTGAACCGGAGAACGGGATTCATGCCATCGCCGTGGCGGCACATGCGCTGTCTCGGCTGCAATTAGGACATGTGGATGCGGATACGACGGTCGGAATCGGCACCATCACCGGCGGAACGGTTTCCAACGCGGTGCCGGCATGTTGTGTCTTGACCGGAGAAATTCGCGGTTATCGCGATGAACGAGTGCGGGAAGAATGGCAACGGTTGCAAACCGTTTTTCAAGAAGAGGCGGCTGCTGTCGGCGCGACGGTTCATCTGCAAGCCGAACGGCGAACGGTGGCTTATGAGATGCCGGAACACGCGGCGCCGATTCGGTACTTCCGACGCGCTTGTCGGATAGTAGGCTTGCCTTGCCGCTTGACGCGTACGTTCGGCGGCAGTGACGCCAATACCTTTGCCGCCGTGGGACGGGAAGTACTGGTTATCGCCAGCGGCATGGAGAACATTCATTCACCGGGAGAGCACACCGATTCCGCGTCGCTGGCGCAACTGTGTCGGCTGTTGCTGGCTATGGCGTTTTGTTCGGATCAAGATGATGAAGATTCGGATGAAGATAAATGAAAGGAATGGTTATAAAAATGAAAAATCATGGGTTAAAAACGATAGGCGCGCTGTTGCTTGCGCTGGGGGTGCTGCTTTCTTGCTTTGGATGCTCCGATGGGAGAAGACAGCAGTCCAACATTGTGAATATCGGCATGACGGACAAGGTGCCGAGTGTGAATCCGCTGCTGCTGGACGCCAGCGAAATCGCCAAAACCATTTGCGATTTTCAGTTTTTGCAGTTGTGTGAGTTGAACAGCGAGCAGCAATTTGTCGGCATGCTTGCCGATCGCATTACCACCGAGGATAATATTCATTTTACCGTTCACATTGACGACGCTGCCGTGTGGAGCGACGGCACGCCGATCACTGCCGAGGATTTGGTGTTTACCGTGCTTCGCTACGCCAATCCCGTGATCGGAAACACGTCTATGCTGTTGTACGCATTTGAGGGCATTGATCCCAATACCGGCTTTGTTGCCGAGGGCGCCACGGTTGACGATTTGACCGGCGTGGTGGCAACGGATGAAAAAACCGTGGTTTTTACGGCAAGAGATCCGATGCCGCTGGCGTCTTTCATGAATACGTACGGCAGATATATCCACGTGCTTCCCAAGCATATTTTGAAAGACGTGCCCGAGGCGGATTTGGCAAGCTACAGTTGGTTTGACGCGCCGACGGTGGTCAGCGGCCCGTACCGAATTGTCAATTATGATCGGGATCATTACGTCAGCTTTGTTGCCAACGATCAATATTTTAAAGGCGCGCCGAAGATTGAAAAGCTCAATATCAAAATTGTGGAGCCGAGCCAGCAGTACGCCGGTTTGCGCAGCGGGGAGATTGATTTTATTCAGCAGACCACCGGAAATATCCCCAACGAGGACTATGCCAACGTGCAAGCGTTGCAGGGAATTACCACGTACCTCGGTGCGCCGGTCACCAATCAATCTGTTTTCATTCAGTGCGCCAATGTGACCGACGCGCGGATTCGACAAGCGATTTTATATGCGATCGATCGGCAGGCGCTGGTAGACGGCTTGTTGGACGGCAACGGCGAGGTGGTGGACGGTTTTCTATCTTCTGCCAGCCCGTACTATGACGACGGCATTGTGCCGACCTTGCGCGATGTTGACAAGGCGAAAGCGTTAATTGCCGAGGCGGTCGCCGACGGATGGAACGCGGATTATGAATTCAAATTTTACGTGACCAGCAGCGATTCCGTTTTTGTCAATGCCGCTTCTTATATCAAGTCGCAGCTCTCGGAGGTCGGATTAAAAGTTAAGATTATAACGACCGATTTTTCCACGCTGATGACCATTGCGGGAACGCGAGATTACGACATGCTTGCCGTACAGTACACATATTCGCCGGTGGATCCGTATCCGGACATGGCGTGGTTGCTGGGTGGCGAGGGCAGCTGGACGGGATACAGCAACGATCAAATCAACGCCGCTCTGCGGGAGAGTCAGCAAACGGACGACACAGAGCAAATTCAAGCGGCATATTCCGTAGTGAATCGTTTGACGCAGCAGGACGTACCGATGTTCAGCGCATATATTATTCGCGCACTGGGGGCGGTCAACGATCGCGTGGTGAATGCGCGTCCCGACGTGTTTGGATCGTATATTAATATCCACGAGTGGGAAATCCGCTGATTGGCAGCGCCGGGAAGCGGCAGGGAAGCGGCAGGGAGGAACTTCTTGAAAGAAGTTCCTCCCCACACCCCTCTTCAAGAACTTTTTATCAAAAGGATAGCCGCTGTTCCAAAGAATGTA
>CAZDOX010000135.1:0-3827 GCA_964507155.1 uncultured Lachnospiraceae bacterium | reverse complement strand
GGTACATTCCGGCGCCACCGTCTCCGGTGTTCCCTTTTCCGCCAAAACCGCGCGGTTGAGCAATTTGATGTACAAATCGTAACCGACTGCGTCCAAGTGCCCATGCTGTTGCGCGCCAAGTAAATTTCCCGCGCCGCGAATTTCCATATCGCGCAACGCGATTTTAAAACCGGCACCAAACTCCGCATAATCGCGAATCGCCTCCAACCGCTTTTGAGAAATTTCCGACAATGCTCTTGCTTTTGGGTAGGTAAAATACGCATAAGCGCGCCTTGCCGAACGTCCAACCCGTCCGCGCAGTTGATGCAGTTGGGACAGACCGAGACGATGCGCGTTGTCCACAATCAGCGTATTGGCGTTGGGAACGTCCACGCCGGTTTCAATGATGGTGGTGCACACCAAGATATCTATGGTTCCGGTCAGCATGTTTTCCCAAATTCGCTCCAAGGTATCTTTGTCCATTTTTCCGTGCGCCACGGTAATGCGCGCATCCGGTAATTCTTTTGCCAATTTACCGGCAAGGGCGTCAATCGTTTCCACGGTATTGTGCAGATAAAACACTTGACCGCCTCGTCGCAGTTCACGACGAATGGCCTCTTGAATGATTAAATCATCTTCTTCCAGCACATACGTCTGGACCGGCAATCTGTCGCCGGGGGCTTCATCCAGAACGGAAATGTCACGCAATCCTCCCATAGCCATGTTCAGCGTTCGCGGAATCGGAGTGGCAGACAAGGTGAGAACGTCGACATTTCCTGCCAGTTGTTTCAGCTTTTCTTTTTGCGCCACGCCAAACCGCTGTTCCTCATCGACGATCAACAATCCCAAGTCGTGGAAAACAATATCTTTGGAAATCAAACGATGCGTCCCGATAATCACGTCGACTTCCCCGCGTTTGAGGCGACGCAGCGTTGCCGATTGTTCCTTTGCCGTGCGGAATCTGGAAATCATATCGACGTTGACTCCGAACGCGCGCATACGACTGGTAAAGGTTTGAAAATGTTGTAGCGCCAAAATAGTGGTTGGAACCAGTACGGCGACTTGTTTTCCTCCCATGACCGCTTTATACGCCGCGCGCATGGCAACTTCCGTTTTTCCGAATCCGACGTCTCCGCATAGCAGGCGATCCATCGGAGTGTTCGCACACATATCCGCCTTAACTTCCTCGGCAGCGCGCAGTTGGCACTCGGTTTCTTCATAATCAAACGCCGATTCAAAACTTCGTTGAAAATCGTCGTCCGCCGGGTAAGCATAGCCGGGACGTCGACTACGTTCCGCGTACAATTGAATCAATTCTTTGGCAATATCTTTTACCGATGCTTTGGCTTTTGCCTTGGCGCGTCCCCAAGAGTCTGTGCCGAGCTTAGAGAGCTTAATCAAGCCGTCGTCCGCATGCGCGCCGATATATTTGGAAACCTTATCCATTTTTTCGGTGGGAAGAAATAATTTGTCGCTGCCTGCGTATTGAATTCCGATATAATCACGCGTGGCGCCCCCGGTTTGCAATGTTTCTATCCCGGTGTAGCAACCGATTCCGTAATCTTCGTGAACGACAAGATCTCCGACTTCCAATTCCGCATAAGACAAAATGGCTTTGGTTGCCGAGTCCTTCTTTTTCTTTTTGCTTTTGATTTTTCCGCTGCCGACCACGCTGCCCGCACGGGTTTCGGGATTGGTCGACAGTACGGCGATCCTTGCGCTGACCAGTTCAAAACCTTGCAAATACTCATTCCAAAGCACCACAATTTTTCCCGGTGCGCTCTCTTGTACGGAAGTACGGAGCGTGGCATCATATCCTTTATCTTGCAACAAGCCGCACAAATTTTTCCCCGCCGTTTCATTTTCAGCCAAGAGGTACACATGATATTTGCGTTCGGTATAACTGCTTAGATCATCGAACAGCAAATCGTAATTATCACCGAAAGATACCATTTGTTTGGAACGAAATCCGAATATTCCCGCCAATGTTTGCCCAGAGAGGCCGTAGGACATCGAGTCAACGTGCAGCGTGACTTGTTTGTCCAAAAAAGCGTCCAGATCGGCGCTTCGGCGGGTGTATTCGGCGTACTTGGGCGCAATCGTTCCGCTCTCCACCAAATCCTTTACGGTTTGATCGGCATGCCACAGTGCGCCTTTTAATCGCTCACGAACGGCGGCAGTTCCTACCTGCACGATCATGGTCCGTGCGGTAAAATAATTCAGCAGGCAACATTTTTCGGGATAAATCAATGAAATATATTTATCCGCATAAAGTAATTCCCCGCCGTGTTCCAGCGCATCCTCCAGCGTGGAAAGTTCTCCTCGCAATAAATCTTCGATTTCACGATGAGTTGTTGCCTTTTGTTGCGTCGTTAACACTTTTTTCAGCGTTGTCAGTGCCGCATAATCGGGCAAAACTTCTTTCGCAGGTGACAGAATAACCTGAAGAATCGGCGTGTTGATTCGTTGCGTATCAATATCAAACAATCCCATTCGATCAATTTCATTGTCAAACAATTCTATACGCACCGCAGATGTGCAAGACGCAACCGTCCCGTCGACATCCGTACAGACGCCACCGGTCGGGTAGATATCCACAATTCCGCCGCGGACGGCAAATTGCCCCTTACCGTCCACCATGCCCACACGCGTATACCCCGCTCGAACCAACTTTTCGGCAAGCGCATCCGTTTCCACCTGCGTAGAAAAATCCAGTTTCATCACAGACTCTGATAAGCGATCCGGAGGAATGGTATACCCGAGGGCCGCGTCAGGGGTAGTTAATACCACATCCAACGTGCCTTGTTGTACCCCAAACAGAACCTCCAGCCGTTCATGTTCGTAATCATGTGAAGCAGCAATGTTATGAAAATTGTAGTCTCTGCCGACGAAAAATGCGGCGCGTAACCCAAATCGCCGAAACATCGCGCAAAGACGTACGCAATCTTTTTCCTCCGCACAGAGTAGCAAAGCACACTGTGCGCGCTGTACTGCCGTATCGTTCAACAAAGAAACCAACAAGGCATCTTGTGCCCCCTCGCATAATCCGTTTGCCAGAATGGGACGCGGTTTTAAGGCGCGAAATTCACGACGGATGGTCTCCAACAACTGAGCATATTCGCCATCTGCTCGAACGGTAGCTGGGAGAACATACGTCTGCGATGGAATATTTGTTTCTTGTTTTTCTTTTGACTTTGTTGTCATAATCCTCCTTTTCCGTTACAATGCTGCATAGCACCGTCCGGATCGCCGGCAAGAATTTTTTCCACGCCATCACATACATAAGGAAAGGTGTGCTCGCATAAATGATCCCGTTGCTCGGGGGTAAAGGGAGAGAGTACCCACTCGGCAAGGTCATACGTAGGCGATGGTTTGTGTCCGACGCCAATGCGGATGCGGGGAAAATCTTGCGAACCAATGGTTTCAATGATACTTCTCAAACCGCGCTGCCCTCCGTCACTTCCCCCTTTGCGGACACGAAGTACGCCGACATCCAGCGAAATATCGTCAGACAACACCAAAAGCTTGGAAGGTTCCAAATGATAAAAGCGCATGGCAGCACCCACCGCGTCTCCGGATGAATTCATAAACGTTTGAGGTTTCATCAGCAGCACCCGTCGACCGGCAATCACACATTCTCCGATCAACGCGTCAAATTTTGAACGATCCGTCCGACCGCCAAAGCTCTCCATCAGTGCATCCAAAGCCAAAAAACCCGCGTTATGGCGCGTCCACTGATAGCGCACGCCGGGATTGCCCAGTCCGACAACCAAATGGGTAATCGGTGCGGAAGATGGGGAATCTTTGGATATTTTACGGAATAAATCAAATATATCTGCCATAGGTTT
>CAZDOX010000134.1:2456-3831 GCA_964507155.1 uncultured Lachnospiraceae bacterium | reverse complement strand
TTATTTTGATCACGTATTATAAACTAAAGGGCGGTTTCCTCAATTATTTGCGCGGTTTTACCGAACCGATCTTTATTATGGCGCCGTTAAACGTCCTCGGGGAGTTGGCAACGCCGGTGTCGATGGCTTTTCGTCATTACGGCAACGTACTCTCCGGCTCGGTCATTGCCGTGCTGGTCGCGTCGGCACTGCAAGGATTGTCCTCACTGCTGCTGGGATGGCTGCCGGGGATCTTGGGAGAAATTCCGCTGTTGCAAATCGGCTTGCCGGCGATCCTTTCCATCTACTTTGACGTGTTCAGCGGCTGCATGCAGGCATACATTTTCGCCATGCTGACCATGTTGAACATTTCAGGCGGTTTCTCTCAAGAGGACTATGAGCGCCGCCAACAAAAAAAGCTTGCCAAAAAATCAAAAATAAAAGTTCAGTGAAAAAATAAAAAATACGGAGGAATAATCATGGAACTGGCAATTGGTATTATTTTGGGTTGTTGCGCACTTGGCGCGGGAATTTGTATGGGAATCGGAGCGATCGGCCCCGGCGTCGGCGAAGGTAACGCCGTTTCCAAGGCTTGTGAGGCGATCGGCCGTCAACCGGAGAGCAAGGGCGCGGTCACATCGACCATGATCATGGGATGCGCGATCGCGGAAACGACCGGTATTTATTCGCTGGTTATTTCCATTTTGCTGATTTTCGTCGCCCCGAATTTGATGGTCAATATTTTAAAAAGCGCCATCGGTCTTTAATCTTTAATCGGCAAGATAAAAGCCGACCGAAAAGAGGACACAGCGTGAACACATGGTGTCACGCATCCATAGATTTATGTCGCCGCGTGGCGGCGGAATGGAGATAGATATGCCAACGTTGGACATCATTTCTGTCAATCTCTGGCAGATTTTGATTTCTTTGCTTAATTTATTTCTTTTGTTTCTTATTTTGAAAAAATTCTTGTACGGGCCGGTCAAGAACATCTTGGAGCAACGGCGCGCCCGCCTGGACGCCGATTATGCCGACGCCGAGCGCGACAAGGCGGCTGCCGCTGCCGATCGCAAAGAGTGGGAAGCGCGCTTGGATGGGGCAAGAGCGGATGCCGACGCAATTTTGGCAGAGGCAACGCAAAGCGCGCGGCGCCGCGAGGAAACGATTGTCGCGGAAGCCAAACAGCGCGCGGATGAGATGATGCGTCGTGCCGAGGCCGATGCCGCACAAGAGATGAAAAAGGCGGAAGGGACGATCAAGGAGCAAATCGTTGAGGTTTCTTGCGCTCTGACGGAGAAAATGCTGGAGCGCGAGGTGACGGAACAAGATCACCGCGCGTGGATCAACGATTTTATCGATCACTTGGACGACGAAAATAAAACTGATGACAAGGGTA
>CAZDOX010000134.1:0-2446 GCA_964507155.1 uncultured Lachnospiraceae bacterium | reverse complement strand
GTTGAATCGGGAGTATGCCGTTGCGCTTTATGCGCTTGCTGCGGAGAACCGAAAACAAGAGGAGTATGAGGCAGGCTTGTCTCTGATTGCCGATACGCTGGAGCAAACTCCCGATTATCGGGACTTGCTTTCCTGCCCGGCGCTTTCTGTCAGAGAGAGAACCGATGCCTTGACCGAAGCGTTTGGCGCTTTTGTCCCGGAACATGTGTTGTCGTTGGTTCAGCTGCTTTGCAAGCAGGGAAGACTGTCGCTGCTCTCCGGTTGCCTTGGCGAATATCGCCTGCTGCTGGACGCCGAACGTCGCCATTCGCGAGCTGTTGTGCGCTATCATGTGCCGCTGACGCCGGATGAGATGAATCGCTTGAGGGAAAAGCTGGAAAAAATCAGTGGGCACACCGTGGAATTGGTTTGCGAATATGATCCGACGCTGCTGGGCGGCGTTGTGGTTGAAATGGACGGTAGATGCATCGACGGTTCGCTGCGTCGCCGATTGCAGGAGGTAAAGGATGTGATGAGCAGATGAGTGCAAAAGCCGAAGAAATCAGCAATATCATAAAAGAACAAATTAAGCGGTATCACTCGCAAATCGAAATGCAAGAAACCGGAACGGTGGTTTTGGTCGGCGACGGGATCGCGCGAGTATACGGTCTGCGCAACTGTATGGCAAACGAATTGCTGACGTTCGAGGACGGCAGCTTCGGTATGGCGCAAAATTTGGAGGAAGAAACGGTTTCCGTTGCCCTGCTGTCGGACGACGGGGACGTTCGCGAGGGAACGGTGGTTCGTCGGACGGGACGCGTGTTGTCCGTTCCGGTAGGCGAGGCCATGCTCGGACGCGTGGTCAATGCGCTTGGCGCGCCGATCGACGGAAAGGGCCCGATCTCTTGTACCGCTTCTCGTCCTATTGAAGCGGACGCGCCGGGGATTATCGAACGAAAGAGCGTTTCCGTCCCTTTGCAAACGGGAATCAAAGCCATCGACGCGATGATTCCGATCGGACGCGGACAGCGAGAGTTGATCATCGGAGATCGGCAAACCGGAAAAACGGAAATAGCGATCGATACGATCATCAACCAAAAAAATACCGGCGTCCTATGCATTTACGTGGCGATCGGGCAGAAAAACACCTCGGTTGTGCAAATAGCCAACGAATTGGCGCGCAATGACGCGATGAAATATACAATTATTATTTCCGCTTCCGCATCGGAATCGGCGCCGTTGCAATATGTGGCGCCATATGCGGGGTGCGCCATGGCGGAATATTTTAGGGAGCAGGGGAAAGATGTGCTCATTGTTTATGACGATCTGTCCAAGCATGCCGTAGCATACCGTGCTCTCTCCTTGCTGATTCGCCGTCCGCCCGGACGGGAAGCCTACCCGGGAGATGTGTTTTACCTTCATTCGCGTCTTTTGGAAAGAGCCGCGTGCGTTGCGCCGGAATACGGCGGCGGTTCCATTACGGCGCTGCCCATTATTGAAACGCAAGCGGGCGACGTATCGGCTTATATTCCAACCAATGTCATTTCCATCACGGACGGTCAAATCTTTTTGGAAACCGAGCTGTTTCATGCCGGTGTCATGCCTGCCATTAACCCGGGAATTTCGGTCAGCCGCGTCGGCGGCGCCGCACAGCTCAAAGCCATGAAAAAGGTGTCCGGCGAACTCAAGCTGCTGTATTCTCAGTACCGAGAACTGCAATCTTTTGCGCAGTTTGGCAGCGATTTGGACGCGGATACGAAAGCGCGTTTGGCGCTGGGAGCGCGAATTGTGGAGGTTCTTAAGCAAAAGAAGAACGAGCCGCTGCGCGTCGGATGTCAGGTTGCCATCGTGTATGCGGTGATTCATGGCTATTTAAATCAGGTTGCCTTGTCCGATGTGAAAAAATATGAGCAACGGCTGTATGAAAAGCTGGAGCTGTCGCACGCCGATCTGTTGGAACGGTTTGAGGCAGGGTACTATGAAGACCAAGACGTGGAAACCTTGCGTGAAGTGCTGACCTCGCTCAATCGTTAATTTGTTAAATGAGGAACAACCATGGGAGCCGATATTAAAAGTTTACGCACGCGGATGAAAAGTGTCGATTCGACCATGCACCTGACGCGAGCCATGGGGTTGGTGGCGTCATCCAAAATTCGACGTGCCACCCTTCAAATGAACCAAACCCGTCAGTATGCCGCGGCGCTGGATCGGGTGATGGCGTCGCTGCTGCGGTCTTCGGATTGTCAAAGCAGTCGGTACCTTGCCGATGTGCGAAAAAACGACCGGGATGCGCAGGCGGGCGACGAGAAAAACGGCGAGAATATTTGCCTTTTGGTCATTGCCGGTGACCGTGGCTTGGCGGGGGGATATAACGCAAACGTATTTCGCTTGGTTCGTGACGCCGACATGACGCAGGCAAACATGATCCCGATCGGGAAACGTGCTTGCGATCGCTATGACGCGGATG
>CAZDOX010000133.1:0-3864 GCA_964507155.1 uncultured Lachnospiraceae bacterium | reverse complement strand
GAAGAGCGGTAACTATGCTTTTGCAGGCAGAAAAATGAAAAAGAGAGATTTCCGCAGCCTTTGGATTACTCGTATTTCCGCGCAGGCTAAGGTAAACGGTATGAACTATTCCACCTTGATGCACGGCTTGAAAAAGGCAGGCGTAACGCTCAACCGCAAGATGCTTGCTGAGCTGGCAGTCTCGGATAAAGAAGCTTTTGCGGCATTGGCTGCACAAGCAAAAGCCGCTCTGTAAGGCTTTGTGATAGAAACCCGCTTGGCATACAGCGGGTTTTTGTCATAAATACAGAAAACGAAAAAAGGCGATTTTTGCCAAGAAAACGCCGAAAAAACAGTAAAACATACGATAAAACGGACCGATATGAACCGATATGATCAGACGGAGGAAATGACGGTGCAGCAGGTGATGGTTGAACGGATCAAAGATTGTCCGGTGATTACATCCAGACAAAACACACGCGTGTCGCAGCTGATGAAGCTGAGTGATCGCAAATATCGCCGCGCTATGGGGCGCTTTCGCTTTGACGGCATTAAACTGGCGACGGAGGCATTCCTTGACGGATTGCCGCTGCGAACCGTCTTCCTTCGTGCCGGGGATGCCGAGCGTGTACTCTCGCGCGTGACGGAGCCGTGTTCCGTTCGAGAGACCGTGCAGCCGGAAATTTTGGTGCTGGAAGACTCTCTGTTCGATCGCGTCAGCGAAGAAGGCGCACCGGAGGGAATCATTTGCGTTTGTGATATGTTGCCGCTCCATAGCCCTGACACGATTTCCTCTGTTCTTGATCACGCGCAACGCATCGTTTTTTTGGAATCCGTTCGCGATCCGTCCAACCTCGGGGCAATGATTCGAAGCGCCGCCGCTTTCGGCGTGGATGCTTTGGTGATCAGTGAGGATTGTGCGGATATTTATCATGCCAAAACCGTTCGCGCTTCCATGGGTACCTTGTTTCGGCAGCCGATTGTTCGGGTGGCTGATCTGCCCGCAGCGGTTCGTATGGCACGTGAGAGCGGCAGACGTGTTTTTGCCGCGGCGCTTCGGGCGGACGCGTTGCGTCTCGGGAGCTTTTCCATCGGTGGGCGCGACGGCGTGGTCATCGGCAACGAAGGACACGGCTTGACCAAGGAAACCATCGACGCTTGCGACGCTTGCGTTTTGATTCCCATGACGGATCGTGCCGAATCACTCAACGCTGCCGTTGCCGCCTCCATTTTGATGTGGACGTTTTGTTGTGACGACGGCGAAAATCAAATGGCTCAAAAGAAAAACGGAGAGGGGATCGTGACATGACCATGGAAAACCGTGACGCAACAGCCGTTTCGCAAGGCTCGGAACAAATGTTTTGGATCTGGCTCTCGCTGCGCCTTGGCGCGGGTTTTCGCCAATATCCGATGCTGCTGGAGCGATTTGGCAGTCCTTATGACATTTTTGAAGCGCGGGAGGATCGCTTGCGCGAGCTGCTCCCCGAATTGAACGAACGGCAAATTGCCGCGCTGATGCAAAAAAATTTGGATGACGTGTTTTCCGTGGAGGAGTACTGTCGCCATCATAACATTCGCATTTTACGATATCATGAGGACGAGTACCCGCTGACTTACCGCGCCTTGTCCGATCCGCCGCTCTTACTGTATTGCCGCGGAACACTTCCGCGTTTTCAACGGCAGCTTTGCGTTGCCATCGTCGGAACCAGGAGAATGAGTGAATACGGACGTTCCATGGCGTATAAAATAGCGTATGAGTTGGCAGATGCCGGGGCGATTATCGTCAGCGGAATGGCGCTTGGCATTGACAGCGTGGCAGCATGCGGCGCGATTTGTGCCGGCGGTCATACGGTGGCGATTTTGGGCGGCGGGATCGACATTCCCTATCCGCCGGAGCATGAGCACTTTATGGAGATTTTGGCACATCGCGGCCTGCTGCTCTCGGAGTTCGCACCGGGTTCCGAGCCGAAAGGGGCACATTTCCCGGTACGAAATCGTTTGATCAGCGGGTTGTGTCAAGCTACGGTAGTGATTGACGCCGAGGAGGGAAGCGGCGCTTTGATTACGGCGGATCGCGCTTTGCAACAAGGGCGAGATTTGTTTGCCGTTCCCGCCAATGTCGGCGCAGCCAATGCGTCCGGGACCAACCGTTTGATTCGCGACGGCGCCCATGTGGCACTGTCGGCGCGAGATATTTTGTCGCATTATGAATTTTTGTACCCGGAGCTGCAGCAACCGCGCAGCGGAAATTCCTCCGATTATGATCCCGCAGCCGTAGCGGAAATGGGCGTATACAGTCGCGTGGTCGGCGGGTATGTTCGCGTCCCCGCGCAGGATGCCGGGACGCGCATAGTGTCATCGACAACGCCGGCGCAAAAGCAAAATGCAAAGGGAACAAGGACAACAAAGGGAACAACGGAAGCGGGAGAAAAAACGGTCCATTCGACAAATAGGGAAAACGAGGCATTACCCTCCCATGCGTCGAAAGCGGCGGGGGCACCGTCGCCTATCGATCGGACCGTTAAACATTCGGATGATGGCGAATCTTCATCGGCAGTGTTGGATTCTCTCAACGAAACGCAACGCGCCGTATATGACGCCATCCCCATAGACGCGCCGATCTCGGTCGACAAGCTGAAACGGCTCGGCTATCCGATGGGAACTTTGCTGGCTGCCGTTTCCATTTTGCAAATCAAAGGACTGGTTCGTTCTTTACCCGGCGGTATGATCGGCAAAGTTTAAGTAAAAAATGAATATAATCTCCGCGTGAGGTTTCATGCGGATTAAACGATAGAAAGATAGAAAGATAGAAAGATAGAAAGAAAGGGAAAACATCAGCATGTCTTATTTGGTCATTTTGGAGTCACCAAACAAGATCGGGACCATCAAAAGCTATCTTGGTTCCAATTACCGCGTCATTGCTTCCAAGGGGCATGTGCGCGATTTACCGAAGAGTTCTCTTGGCGTTGATATAGAACATGATTTTGAGCCGCATTACATCAATATTCGCGGCCGAGGCGAATTGATTCGCGATATACGAAAAGAAGCCAAGGCGGCAAGCCGCGTGTATTTGGCAACCGACCCTGATCGCGAGGGAGAAGCGATTTCTTGGCACTTGGCGACCGTACTCGGTATCCCGGAGGAAAAGGTTCTCAGAGTGTCGTTTAACGAAATTACCAAGCATGCGGTCAAGGCGGCAATCAAAGCACCGAGATCGCTGGATATGAACCAAGTCAACGCGCAACAAGCAAGACGTATTTTGGATCGTATCGTCGGATATAAAATCAGTCCGTTGCTTTGGAAAAATGTGCAAAGCGGATTGAGCGCGGGACGCGTACAATCCGTGGCCGAACGAATGATTGTGGAACGCGAGCAGGAAATCCGCGCGTTTGTTCCCGAGGAATATTGGACCGTGGCAGCGGATCTTGCCTGCCCGAACGAGCCGGGGAAAACTTTTTCCGTGCACTATGTCGGCAACAAGGACGGAAAAGTTCGGCTGACCGACCGTCAAGCGGCTGACGCCGTTGTCGAATGTGCCAAAACGAATCCGTTCTGCGTTCGCGAGGTGAAACGATCCACCAGAAGTAAAATGCCCGCGCCGCCGTTTACCACTTCCACCATGCAGCAAGAAGCGTCACGCAAACTGGGATTTCAATCGCAGCGCATTATGCGCGTGGCGCAGGAGTTGTACGAGGGAATCAATCTCGGCGCGGAAAACGGGGGATCGCAAGGTTTAATTACCTACATGCGTACCGATTCGTTGCGCGTCAGCTCCGAAGCGCAGGAGGCGGCGCGTGCTTATATCGAGGAGAAATACGGAGCGGCCTATCATCCGGAAACGCCGCGACAATATAAGTCTCGCGCCGGCGCGCAAGACGCGCATGA
>CAZDOX010000132.1:0-3871 GCA_964507155.1 uncultured Lachnospiraceae bacterium | reverse complement strand
GAAGACACCAACGGCAACGGAAAAGACACCGAAGACGTGTTCGGCGTTCTGATGCCCAAGGAATTTTATGCCCAGTTTGAAAGCTACGGCATCAACATGATCGAAAAGAGCGAGGACGGAACAACTCTGACCTTTAACGGCAACGATTCCCGCGCTTACGATCTGGTTGAGCTGTACTACAACGCGCTGTACGAATACGATTGCGGCTATTCCGACGTGCGCGCGACCATACTGAACATGTTCAAAAACAATCAGGGTATTTATCTGATGAGCAATTTGAAGTGCGCGGTGGAGAATTTCCGCGATTCGACGGTCAAGTACGGTATCGTTCCTTACCCCATGCTGGATGAACAGCAGGATGGCTACTATTCCGGCTATAACGATCGCTTTATGGCAATTCCCAACACCTGCGCGGACGTGGACTACGTGTCTACCATCGTAGAATCGATGTCCGCAGAGGGATATCGGCAGGTTTTGCCGGCTTACTATGAGACGGCGCTCAAGGGCAGATACACCCACGACAGCGAGTCGGTTCAAATGCTGGAGCTGATTCGTGCGTCGCGCGTGATTGACTTTGCTTACGTGTACAGCGGAAGCGAAAACGCGTTTTGCTGCCGCGCTCTGAGCCAACTGATGAGCTGGAAGAGCAAAAACTACGCGTCTTACATCAAAGAGAGAACTTCGGCGGCGGAAAAGAGAATCGACGAGGTAACCTCTTACTTTGAATCCATGGCATACTGATTCATAATTTTGACGCCGCGCGGCGGCGAAAGAAAAGGAAAATAAGGCTATGAAACGTACTTATTTGATTCGCGTAGTGTCGACGCTCCTCGCCCTTTTGATGGCGGGAAGTATGCTGCTTGCTTGCGCGGACGAGAAAAAACCGGATAATCCGGACAATCCGAATCAACCGGAAAATCCGGAGGATCCCGATGACAAAACTCCGGACGAAGAAGAAGATCCGTACAACGTTGCCGACAGTTTGCCCGACGTTAACTACGGCGGAAGAGAGTTTAACATTCTTTACTATACGGACGCTCAGTTGCCGTATTTTTACGTCTCGGAGAAAACCGGCAACTTGATCGACGACGCGGTGTTCAGCAGCATTTCCGCGACCGAGGAACGCTTCGGCGTGGATATTGACGTCATCCAGGCGCCCTCCGATTCGGAAACGGCTTACGCCACGTTTGTCAGCACGCAAATTCAATCCGGCATCACCGATTTTGACATTGCCAACATGCACGACGTCAACGGCGGAAACTTGTCCATCCAAGGCATGTTTTTGAACATTTTGGACATGGATCAGTTTGATTTTTCCAAGCCGTGGTGGTCGGAAAAAGTCATTAAATCGCTGTCGTTTATGGATCAGCTGTATTTGATTTCTTCCTCCATTACCTACGGCGGCTTGGGATCTCCGTTCTGTATGTTCTTTAACATGCAGCTTTTGGACGACTACGGGATTGAATATCCTTACCAAGACGTGCTGGATCGCAACTGGTATTTGGAAGACGTGTTGAGCATGACCGAAGATTGCTATCAGGACACGAACGGAAACGGCAAGGACGATCAGGACATCTACGGTGTGTTGATGCGGAAAGAGTTTTATGCGCAGTTTGAGAGCTTTGGCATCAATTTGATCGAAAAAAGCGCGGACAACACGGAGCTGATTCTCAATTCTTCCGATCCGCGCGCTTATGATCTGATCGACATGTTCTATTATGCTCTGTACGAGTGTGACAGCGGATTTGCCGCTGCCGCCGACCCGGTGACCGAAATGTTCAAAAACAGCCAGGGCGCCTTTATCATGACCAACGTGGGGCAGGCGGTGACCGGCTTCCGTAACGTCAATTTTAAATACGGAATTGTTCCATACCCCATGCTCGACGCCGAGCAGGATGACTATTATGCGGGATATACGGCAAGATTTATGGTCATTCCCAACACCTGCGACGACACGGATTTTGTCGCCACCATGATCGAAGCCATGTCGGCGGAGGCATATCGTCAGGTGACCCCCGCGTACTATGAAACGGCGCTCAAAGGGCGTTACACGCACGACAGCGAATCGGTCCAGATGCTGGAAATCATTCGCAACGCCGCTGTGATTGATTTTGCCTACATCTACAGCAACGACACGGCAGGCAGCCGCGCGCTGGCTAAGCTGGTGGCAAAGAAAAACAAAGACTATGCGTCTTTTATCAAGCAACTGGAATCTTCCGCCTACGAGAGAATCGATCTGCTGACGGAATGGTTTGCTTCTATGGCCGATTAGCGTGAAAGTTTAATGAATCAAAACCGGAAAGAAAGATTGTTTCACGCATAAATTCACCTTAAAAATGGGACCCTACCCATTTTTGTCGCAAGCGACGCAGGTGAATTTCGTTGAATTTTTGAGCCGCCACTTGGCGGCGGTATGACCGATTAGCGTGAAAGTTCAATGAATCAAAACCGGAAAGAAAGACAGTTTCACGCGAAAGTTCAATAAAAACCAGATAAATTTCCTTACGCCTTTGCAAAAACGTAGACGTAAGGACGGAAAGAAAGGACCCCCGCCTCTATGAGTTTCAATCAAAAAAAACACGCGGACGTACGCCGCATGGTGGCGCTTGCTTTGTTTGCCGCCATGTCTTACGCTTGCACATTTTTGCCGTTTTTGCACATCAAAGTCTCGTTTTTGACCTTTGATGCCAAAGACGCCATCACAACGGTAGCCGGCATGTGCTTCGGCCCCGGTGCGGCGGGGATTCTTTCGCTTCTGGTCGCGGCGCTGGAGGCGATAACCATCGGACAGACGGGAGTTTACGGCTTTTTGATGAACATCATTTCCAGCCTTGCGTTCACCGTCCCCGCCGCATGGATTTATCGCTATCACAAAACCACCGGCGGCGCCTTGTTTTCTCTGGGGTGCAGCGTGGTGATTACCACGGCGACCATGATGGGGTTCAATCTTTTGATTACACCTTTGTTTATGGGAACGACGACGCAGCAAGTGCTGCAAATGATTCCCACGCTGCTTCTGCCGTTCAATTTGACCAAGTCGGTCTTAAACGCAGCGCTGGTTTTGGTTTTATACAAGCCGATGGTCACCGCCCTTCGCCGAACGCGGCTGATGGCAACGTCCAAGAGCGCGGCGGAATATCGGCTGGATCGAAAAACGGTGACTATGCTTTTGATCGGTCTGGGATTGATGGCGCTAAGCCTTTCTGTTTTCTTTGTTGTGTTAAAGGGAACGTGGTCTGCGGCGTGACGGAAGACGGCGGTTGCGATCAAAAAGGATGAAAATAGAGACAAAAGGTCATGGTAGAATGGATTGAGCAATTTTTCTTGGAGCGCGTGGGACGGGAGCTGTGTGTGTTCTTCTGTTCCATGCTTCCGATTATTGAGTTGCGCGGCGCGATTCCGTTGGGTGCGGCGTTGGATTTACACCCGATGGTGAATTATGGGTTGTCGGTGGTCGGGAACATGCTGCCTGTTCCGTTGATTTTGCTGTTTATTCGCAAAATTTTGGATTGGATGGAGCGACTTCCGCACGGACAAGCCGTGGTTTTATGGTTGCGCGACAAAGCCGAAAAGGGGAGAGGCAAGGTAGAGAAGTACGCGGTGGTCGGATTGGCACTTTTCGTGGCGATTCCGCTGCCCGGGACCGGAGCATGGACCGGCGCACTGGTTGCGGCGCTGATGGGCATGCGATTTTCCAAGGCGATGATTTCCGTCGCCTGCGGCGTGCTGTTTGCCGGTCTGATTATGCTGCTGCTTTCCTACGGAGCGGTCGCTGTATTCGGCGCGATGAAATAAGAGAGAGAGAGAGAGAGAGAGAACGGGGGAAAACTTCTTAAAAGAAGTTTTCCCCCGCGCCCCTTTTCAAGAACTT
>CAZDOX010000131.1:0-3880 GCA_964507155.1 uncultured Lachnospiraceae bacterium | reverse complement strand
CGATTTTACCTCGCTGTGTACCGCAGTGGCAAAGAAAAAGTGCCCCTCTCTCCCCGAAGGGCGCGCCGAGCGAGAAAAATTGACCGCATATTTGCTGCGATGCGGATTTGATTCTGCGCAAATTCGAGAAGCCTTTCGTCGCATGGCTGCGGCATCCGAATTGTAGAATCATTCGCACACCGTGGCAAGCAAAAAACGGCCCACCATTTTTTAAAGTCCCCGATCGATGTGAAAGTGAGGTGAAGTACATGTCGGAAAGCAAAAAATTTGAGTTGTGCAGTACTTTTACGCCGACCGGAGACCAGCCGGAAGCCATTGACGCTCTGGTCGCGGGGATTGAGAGAGGTGAGCACATGCAGACGTTGCTTGGCGTCACCGGATCCGGTAAGACGTTCACCATGGCAAATGTCATCGCACGCTGTCAGCGCCCCACGCTGATTTTGGAGCCGAATAAAACGCTGGCAGCGCAGGTCTGCAGCGAGATGCGAGAGTTTTTTCCGCACGACGCGGTAGAATATTTTGTTTCCTACTACGACTACTATCAACCCGAGGCATATATTCCCGGGCGAGATATGTATATTGAAAAAGACGCGGCAATCAACGATGAAATCGATCGTTTGCGTCATAGCGCCACCAGCGCGCTGTTTGAAGGGCGAAACGTCATTATCGTGGCAAGCGTTTCCTGCATTTATTCTCTGGGAGATCCGAGCGAATATCGCGCGCTGCATTTGGCCATTCGGCAGGGCATGCTGATGAGTCGCGATGAGTTGATTCGCCGATTGATCGCCATCAACTATACGCGCAACGATATTGATTTTAAGCGTGACACGTTTCGTGTGCGCGGCGACGTGGTGGAAATTATTCCGGCCAGCCATGACGAGCAAGCGCTGCGCATCGAATTTTTTGATGATGAGATTGATCGGATCAGTGAAATTCGACCGGTAACGGGGGAGGTTTTGCGGCAAATATCTTATGTAGCCGTCTACCCCGCTACCCACTATGCCGTTTCCGATGAAAAGAGAGAGGCGGCGCTTGGTGAAATCGAGCGGGAAATGATGGAGCGCGTCGCGTATTTCACCGAGCGCGGACAACTATTGGAGGCGCAGCGCATTGAACAGCGCACCAAATACGATTTGGAAATGCTAAGGGAAGTCGGCTATTGTTCCGGCGTTGAAAATTATTCGCGCGTGCTTGCCGGACGTGAGGTCGGTGCCACCCCTTATACATTGATGGACTACTTCCCTGACGATTTTTTGTTGTTCGTCGATGAATCGCACGTCACGCTTCCGCAGGTGCGCGGAATGAGCGGCGGCGACACCGCGCGCAAGAAAAATCTGGTGGAATATGGGTTTCGTCTTCCCTCGGCATACGACAACCGACCGCTGTATTTTGAAGAATTTGAACAAAAAATCAATCAAGCGGTATTCGTCAGCGCAACCCCGGGCGACTACGAGCAAGAAAACGCAACGTGCACCGTAGAGCAGCTGATTCGTCCGACAGGATTGTTGGATCCTCTGATTTCGGTTCGACCGATTGAGGGACAAATTGATGATCTTCTTGGCGAGATCCGATTGCGTGTGCAGCGCAAAGAGCGTGTGCTTGTGACCACCTTGACCAAAAAAATGGCGGAAGATTTAACGGAATATTTGGATCAAAACGGCGTCAAAGTACGCTATATTCATTTTAATGTCGATACGATGGAACGAATGGAAATTATTCGCGATCTGCGCTTGGGGGTATTTGACGTTTTGGTGGGTATCAACTTGCTGCGCGAGGGTTTGGACATTCCCGAGGTGTCTTTGGTTGCCATTTTGGATGCCGACAAAGAAGGTTTTTTACGTGCGGAACGGTCCTTGATTCAGACGATCGGGCGCGCGGCACGAAACGCCTCCGGGCAAGTGATTATGTATGCCGATACGGTGACCCGTTCGATGGAAGCTGCCATCGTCGAAACCGAGCGACGCCGCGCCATTCAGGAAGAATACAACAAACAGCACGGCATTGCGCCCAAAACCATTGTCAAAGGGGTCCGCGACGTGATTGATCTCGGCGTGAGCCGCACGGATGCGAAAAAAGAGAGAAACGATTTAAAAGACGCCTCTCATGTCGAACCGTTGACCGATCAAGCGCGAAGCGCGCGCATAGAACAATTATCCGCGGAAATGCGAGCGGCCTCTCGCGCACTGGAATTTGAAAAAGCCGCCTATTTGCGCGATGAAATCGCCAAATTAACCGGCGCGGACGGAAAAAAAGCCAAAAAATAAAAAACGCTGCCGACACGGCAAATCACGGAAAACACGGAAAACACGAAAAAATGGAAAGAAATAAAGTAGGAAGATCGATGCAATCATCCATTGAAATCAAGGGCGCTCGCGTCCATAACTTAAAAAATATCAGTTTAAGTATCCCGCGCGACAAATTAGTCGTTTTGACGGGTCTTTCCGGCTCGGGAAAATCTTCTTTGGCGTTTGACACCATTTATGCGGAGGGGCATCGGCGCTTCGTCGAATCGCTCTCCTCTTATGCGCGCATGTTTTTGGGTCAGATGGACAAGCCGGAAGTCGATTCCATTGAAGGATTATCGCCGGCGATCTCGATCGACCAGAAGACAACGTCCAAAAATCCACGCTCTACCGTGGGAACCGTGACGGAAATTTACGACTATCTTCGGTTGCTCTATGCGCGTATCGGCGTGCCGCACTGCCCGGTTTGCGGGAAAGAAATCCGAAAGCAAAGCATCGATCAGATTATCGAACGAATTTTGACTTTGCCGGACGGCGAGCGATTTATGATTTTGGCTCCCGTAGTTCGTCAAAAAAAAGGAACGCAAGAAAAAATCTTTGCGGAAGCCAAAAAAAGCGGTTTTGTTCGCGTTTTCGTAGACGGAAACCTTTATGATTTGAGCGAGGAAATCAAACCCGATAAAAACAAAAAGCACGATGTGGAAATCGTTGTGGATCGTTTGGCTCGGCGCGCGGATATACGCCCGCGCTTGTCGGATTCCGTTGAGACGGCATTGCGTTTGGCTGACGGTCACGTGCTGGTCGTCACCGTTCCCCGCGACGGCAGCGAGGAAGTACGTATGGAATTTTCTCAATCCTATGCTTGCGAGGAGCACGGCATATCCGTGGGAGATTTGGAGCCGCGCATGTTCTCGTTCAACAACCCTGCCGGAGCATGCCCCAAGTGCGCGGGGATCGGAGACATGCAGGTAATTTCCGTTGCGAAAATTTTGCCCTATCCGGATCGCTCTTTGCACGGCGGCGCCATCGCGGTAAACGGATTTAAATCTTTGGAAGAAGAAAGTTGGAACGGTCCGTTGTTTGAAGCCGTGGGAAAAGTGGCCGGTTTTACCCTGGACACGCCGATTCAAGATTACTCCCGTCAAGCCATGCAAATGCTGCTTTGGGGAACGGGAGATCAAACCTACGAAATTCACCGATTTTTCGGCGGCGAGGATCATCATCAAAAGAACGTACGGTTTGACGGATTGATTCCGATGATTCAATCTCGCATGGCGGGAGGTTATAACGCAGAATATTATCAGCAATTTGCCGAAGACGCTCCCTGCCCCGCTTGCCGCGGTCGCAGATTGTCTCCGTTGACATTGGCGGTCACGGTCGGGGGCAAAAACATTGCGGAATTTTGCGACATGTCGGTCATACAAGCCTTGGATTTCATCGATCGGCTGGTTTTGACCGAAACGGAGCAAGCCATCGCGCAGGCAATTTTAAAAGAAGTACGCTCCCGATTGCATTTTCTGCGCAGCGTCGGTCTGGAATATCTGACTTTGTCGCGTAAAGCGGGAACGCTTTCGGGCGGCGAAGCGCAACGGATCCGATTCGCTACTCAAATCGGATCGACTCTCATGGGCGTGCTG